>OMOF01000103.1 GCA_900290375.1 Candidatus Desulfosporosinus infrequens | reverse complement strand
ATTGGCATCATCGATAAACCCATTCCCGCACTTCTTAGTATGTACACCGCCATAATAGCGCCATATGTCCAGTTGAAGTTTAAGTTAACAAAACAAAGTGTAGCAGTTAGCATAATCGAAACACCTGTTATAGCTAGTGGTTTTGCTCCAAATTTATCGAATAATGCGCCACTGATTGGCATTAGTGCTGCCGTTAATAATGCTCCTGGCATCATCAATAAACCAGTTTGCAATGGACTGAAACCTAGGCTATTTTGTAAAAAGATTGGCAAGAGAAATAGAATACCCATCATGGCCACGGACATACAGAAAACTGAGATACTGCAAACTAAGAACGATGGAATTTTAAATAAACGTAACTCTACCATTGGATGGTCGGTGGTAAGTTCGAAAACTACAAACAGGGTTAGCAGAATAGCTGCTGCGGTAAAGAAGGAGAGAATCTTTATGGATAACCAACCGCTTGTTGACGCATCTGTTAAAGCGTACAGGAGACAGAAGAAACCGCCTACACAAGTTATAAATCCCGGTATGTCGAATTTGCCTACAAAGCGCTTTGGCAGTTCTTTTACATATGCTTGAACTATGAAAAAGTTAATAATTCCGATGGGTACATTGATATAGAAAATCAAGCGAAAATTGAAGTATTGTACAATATATCCACTTAGAGTTGGCCCAAAAGCTGGAGCAAACATTATTGCAATACCCCATATTCCCATGATCACGCCTCGTTTTTCTGGCTTAGATAAACTATAGAGGATAGTCATGCTGATGGGCATTAATAGAGCTCCACCAACAGCTTGTAACATTCTAAATGCGATTAAGGCTGAAACACTCCACGCTACACCACACAAAGCCGATCCTAGTACAAAGATTAACAAGGCGTATTGGTACATACGCTTAGCCCCGAATCGATCTCCCATATATCCACTGACAGGAGTTAGCATTCCTTCTGTTAGGGTGTAAATCGTTAATACCCATTCAATCGTACTTTGATCCGTAGAATAAGCTGTCATCATCTTTGGAATTGCCACGTTTACGATACTGGTATCTAAAACGGCCATAAATACTCCTAGAACAACTCCAATCATAGCTAGAGCGCTTATCCCAAAATGTTCTTCGAATTTCAACAATCTTCCTCCTTTTACGTTTACTAGCTTTGAATGCAAACTCATATGAATCCTCACATAAGTAAGATATCTTTGTCTATGTTTTTATCCATCAATTGAATAATCGCGGGATTCTCTGCTCTACTTAGGATAAGAGCCGGCGCTCTGGCCAACCAGAACTCTGCTTAGGTCTGTATGTATGCAATTACAAACTTGCACAAGCTTCTTTATATACTTTACACAATAAAATGAATTTCGACAAGTACTTTTTGTGATTTATAAAATGGGGAATTCTCTCTTTCATTAAAAAGTATAGGAATCGTTAAAAAGTATATTTATTATCTCGTGAAAGCTGGATTTTTATCTTCAACGGATAGCGAGATAATCCACCACAACACTTGAAATTATCAAGGTGTTTTGGTTACTTAGTGCCAGGGTATTTCTTGGCACACTAACGGGGAGCGCGGCAAAAAGAATGTCGGTGACCACAGGGAGGCTACGGGTATCTATTTTCTAATACCCGCAAACAGCAACGTTCAATTCACAAACGTCAATCAGTATCAGTGATGATACATACCCTGGCGGTTGGTGGATTATGAATAATCAAAATGCTGTGTTATTGCAAGTGTCTAAACAAGGCACGTATTGTCTGAGCACTGGTACGATACATCAACGGCGAGCATTGAAGTATGATGAAAATTTCACAAATTCATCACAACCTTGCCACATTTTATTTCTATAATTATTGTGATAGGGTACACCTTATATCTTGTGACATTGATCCAAATAAGTATTTGAACAATGAGAAAGAGATGCACAAATGGAAAATACTGAGCAAAAACTTATTCGGTGTCGTTTATACGGTTTAACTATTGTGGTTGTTCTGGTGTTTTTCATTCTCACTTTCAATCTCTGGCGCTTACAGATTAGTCAAGGCGCTTATTATAGTGCCAAGGCTCAAGGAAATGCTACACAACTTGTTTCGATTCCTTCTGTAAGGGGAAATATTGTTGATAAAAATGGCCAAATTTTGGCTTCTAGCACTCCCGTATTTGATTTGACGCTTGACTGGTTGAGTTTAACGCATAATAATGATGTTACTCTTCAAAATGTTGTACGGCGGTTGGTTCCTTATGTTAAGCCGTATTGGCCTGATTTAGAGGAATCTCAAGAGAATATTACTGAGGATATTCTGGCAATGGTCCAAAATCAAAAGATTCAAAATTACCGTCCGGTGATTATTCTGAAGAATGTTGCTCAAACTCTACAAGCAAAGATTGCGGAACATCAAAATGAACTTCCGGGTGTCAGTATTGAAGCTGGATCAGTACGTTCCTACCCGCTTGAAACGTTGGCTGCGCAAGATCTCGGTTATGTCCGTCAGATCAGCCTGCCTGAAATTGCTCAATTTAACCAGAACCCTGAGGCTCAGAAGGCGGGATTTGTCTATTCTGAAGGAGATATGGTGGGCAAAATGGGCGTGGAAAAATCTTATGACCTTTGGTTGCGTGGGCAAGATGGTATTGAAAATGTCGAAGTTGATAACAATGGTCAGCCCGTTGCCAAGAAGATGATCAGAGAGCCACAACCCGGAAAAACGATACAATTAACGATTGATGCTGGGTTACAACAAGTAGTAGAAACCTCTTTGGATAATGTCATCCAAAGTATTCAACAGGATCATCCCCAAGCCAAAGCAGGTTCGGCGGTAGTGATTGATGTCAACACGGGAAAAATTCTGGCAATGGCCTCACGTCCAGCTATGAATCCCAATGATTTAATTGGCAATATTTCTCAAACTATGGCTGAACAATACTTTCAAAACAGTGATGCAGCCTCGGTAAACCGTGCCCTTTCTGGCCTTTATGCTCCTGGTTCAACCTTTAAAATGATCACAGCAATAGCAGCACTCCAAAGCAAAGTGACCACCCCGAACGAGACAATTTCAGACGTTCTTAGTTCACTTGGCCCACTCTCGTCCCAATTGCAAGGGTTTCCTGAATGGGGCGGCTTCAATTTTGGCCAGGTGAATATGGATCGGGCGATTGCTTTGTCCTCCGATATCTATTTTCAGGTTATGGGACAACGTATCTTTGAAGTGAATCCAGAACTTATTAAGCAAATTGCCAATGAGTTTGGCTTAGGAGGATACAGCGGTGTTGATCTGCCTGGCGAGGCCCAAGGAATTGCGCCTTCGCCAGCTTGGAAAAAAGAGTACTATACGCCCTATTATCAACAACTATATAATGCTAAACTCAAGGCTATTGAAACGAAATATTCGCCAAGAATTTCTCAGGCTCAAGATGCAACAACAAAACAGAAGTTTCAGAAGACAGAGGAGGCAGAAGAAAACCAAGCTGCTGCGGATTATAAGGCGAATGTCGCTCAGAATATTAATTGGCATCTCTATGATAGTTTTAATAACGCAATTGGTCAGGGATATAATATCTACACTCCGTTACAACTCGCTAATTACGTTGGGACTATAGTTAATGGCGGAATACATTACCAGCCCTATATTGTAGACAAAATTTATGATCCGCTTACGGGAAAAGTGATTCAACAGAACAATCCTAAGGTGCTGAACCACGTTAGTGTTTCGCCAGATATTTTAGAGATTGTTAAAAAGGCGATGTCTGGTACTACGAGCGGCGAAGGCACAGCGAACTTTTTGTTTGCAGATGTACCTCAGTTTTCTGGTGGAGCTAAAACGGGTACAGCACAACTGGGCTCGAAGAACACCATTGGTGCTGATCTATATAACGGAGTGTTTGTCGCCTTCGCACCTTATGATCATCCCCAAATCGCTTTTGCCGGAGTCGTAGATTATGGCGGGCATGGTGGTGATACTGCTGGTCTCGTTGCTAAGGCTGCCTTCATGAAATATTTTGGTTGGGGGAGCTAGTATGTCAAGAGCTAATCACAGTCGTCGGAGACCGGGTAATAAATACCCTAAATTCCGTGTTTTCTGTTACGTCCTATTGGCATGTTTTACTGCGTCTGTAATTTGTATTAGCCTTTTTGTTGGAATCGTAGCGTATCAATTACCTCAATGGGATCCATCTGTCTTGAGTAATCAGCAACAATCGTCCATTGTATATGATAAAAACGGTGGACAGATTGCTCAGTTGCATGCGACGGAAAATCGGCTGAGTTTAAGTTCTACTGAGATTCCGGATCTTGTTAAGAAAACATTTGTAGCAGTTGAAGATAAGCGATTTTATCAAAATTTTGGCCTAGATCCCCTGCGGATTATCAGTTCGGCATTTCAAGATGTAACCTCCGGAAGTGCGAAGGAGGGCGCGAGTACTATCACTGTCCAGCTCGCGAGAAATGCTTTTATTCAAGATCCGACAGCTAAAACATTGACACGTAAGGTTCAAGAGGCACTTATTGCTTTACAGTTGGAACATTACTATACGAAGGATGAGATACTTACTTTTTATCTTAATAGGATATATTTGGGAGAATCTGCTTATGGAATTGAGGCTGCGGCTCAAACTTATTTTGATAAGAGTGTTAAGCAATTAGACACGGCCGAAGTTGCTCTTTTAGCCGGATTACCTCAGGCTCCGAGCGGGTATGATCCGTATTATCATCCTGATCAAGCGAAAGCCCGGCGTGATATCGTGCTTGGTGTCATGTGTGATGCGGGGCTTAGCACCAGCTCACAGTATGCACAAGCTAAGAACGAACCCTTTACTTATGTCGACCAGATGATTCAAACCTATGGCGGACCCCAGAAAGCCACCGCCGCAGAAGGGAACTATAAATACCCATCGTTCGTGGATTATGTAGTTGATCAACTAGAGAGTCAGTACAGCTTAACTCCGGAACAGATTTATAATGGCGGATTTAAAGTTTATACCACAGTCGATCCCAAAATCCAAACGGCAGCTGAAGACGCCTTTAATGATCCGGCCAACTTTCCGAAAAGTGTAGATAAGACTCTTATCCAAGGCGCTATGACAATTATTGATCCGACGACTGGAGCCATCCGCTCTATGGTAGGAGGGCGCAACTACAAATTTGGCAATTTTGACCGGGCCTGGCAAGCCGAACGACAACCTGGCTCGACTATAAAGCCTTTAGTAGTTTATGGACCCGCTCTGGAAAAGGGTGGTTATTATCCAGGAACCGTCTTAGACGACATGCCGGTTACGTTTGATTTGGGGAACGGCAGTACTTGGAGTCCCACGGATGATGATACGGCAACTGCCGGTTGGAAAGGCCGCATTACCATGCGTTATGCCTT
>OMOF01000028.1 GCA_900290375.1 Candidatus Desulfosporosinus infrequens | reverse complement strand
TGCTCCCGTTGCTCCCGTTGCTCCCGTTGCTCCCGTTGCTCCCGTTGCTCCCGTTGCTCCCGTACATGAGCTATAACTTATACTTAAAAAAGGCGGATTGACACTTTCCGTACTTTCGTACCCAATAATTGTATCTAGTTTATCTTCGATTCCAATAAGTGTAATGCCGTCATTCGCATGGCAAGAATTAACCCAACCTTGAACTAAATCCTTAATATCAATTCCTATATAAGACCCTACATCATGATCGGTTACATTAAAAGAATAAGGAGTAATAATAGTTTTTGGTGCTGTATCCCATGTTACGGTTGCTTGGTTAAAGTCATTTTCATTCTCATATATTGTTACGGTTTGTGGTGAAAGTTCTGCATCGGGTTTATCTTTTCTATTTACAAAAAGAAATAGCCGAGCACTACATATTGTGTCAGAGCAAAGTAAATCAATATCAAATTTCAACAATGTTCTATAAGCATCAGGTTTGCAATTATTGACCTTAATTATAAAATATTGTCCTGTAAACAATTGATTGACAGTTCCAAAATTAGTGTTGTGATAAAATTGAGAAATATATACACTGTCGGTAGGGAAAACATCGATAGTCGTCATTATTACGCCACCTTATTTTTATTTTGTACATAATATTCCAATTGCTTAAAAATGTTATAGTCTCTTTCGTACATCCAGTGGCGAACTTTGTGCTGTCAGATACTCCGTGATTTCATACCAATAACTAAAAATTAAATGCGTAGGCTGATAACTTATATTGTCTCAGCCTACGCATTATCTTTTACTACTATCGATGACCAAGTAGTAGCGTGTTTAGGATTGTGTTTTTGCTTTTCCATATATACTAAAATTCAGAGTATTGCTATTGACACTACTACGGATTAGGAGATAGCCACCTGAATCATTTCTGAACTCGAAATCTAGATTAGGATAGGCCACTGTTGCATCCTGACCGGGTGGGACATATGTAACGGGTAAACTATGGGGCGAGCGTTCGACAACGCTTAGGGATGGTGATGCTAATCGAACGGCATTGTAAAGGGTACTGGAATCTTGACAGACTCCTCCGCCTAGACCGGGTACGAATGTATTCCCTTCAATTATTATGGCATCCTGATAACCTGCCTCAACAGTTCTGGGGCCTACAGTATGGTTAAAAGAGAACACCTCTCCAGGTTTCAACACCATGCCATCGATGGCTTTAGCTGCGAGCGTTAGGTTGAGCGTTCGTTCCTTCAGGTTCAGATCAAAGCTGGTGGTATATTCACTTATGAGGCCATTCATTTTCACATTCTCAAGGACTGTTTTCGTTATGTTCGGTTTGACTGTTTTGAAGGGAATAGTGATTATCGTGGAATCAGTAAAGGACTGGTTCTTTATGCTCTTTATGAGAGCATCCATGTCAACTTCCTTCCCGAGTTTTTCAGGAATTGTTTGCAAGGACCTATCCGGGTTAATGGAAAAGTGCGCATCCTCTGCAGGGATGTTCAATGTCGAGAGATGTTTAGTCAGAGTTTCCGCAAGGACGAGATCATTCCATTGATAGGTAGGTTTAAAGGTGATCCCCCAGCTTGCTTTGAACTTGCTGATAGCCTTGTTAAAGATGCTCCCTTCTCTCCCAATGAGATAGGCTTGTTGAAGTGGTTTATTATAGGTATAGGTGAAACCAAGTTCCTCCATGTTTATAAAAAGGTTTTTCTCGTCGGAGATGAAACGAACGGGACGTTGATAAATTTCATTTCTAAGTTGTTCTAGCTTCCTCTGCGCTTCCTCAATAGAAAGCTGTCCCAAAGGGATTTCTATCACAACCCCCTTCGCGATCTGTCCTCTGTCCCTAGTATATAAAACGGTTGAAAGTGTGAGAACTCCGAATAATATAATTAGAATACTTATGATTAATAAGACTCTGTTCCGTTTCGACAAACTCAAGGTTCTTGATATTTCCGCTGGGCTAGTATCCTCTTCCACGTTAAAATTCTCCCTTCTCGCACGTAACGATTATCTATATGCGAGAAGGAAGAAATATTTCACAAAGATTAGATTGGATATTTTAGGCTTACTTGGAAAAATATAAAGCCAGCCCGTCCTTTCGCATGTAATCGATCATGCTGAAACCAACGAACATTACGCAGAACAAACTCAGAATCACAAGCAGCCAGGGTTAAACATGTTTTCTAAGACCTAACCTCGGCAGGGGTATGGGGCGGAAATATGTCAAGTTGAAACTTGATATTACCATTTCGTAGTTTATAATTGTTTTGACGATTAGTTTTGGGCATTTCAATATTATGCAAATATAAATGATATTTGGAGATGAAGGTAAAACATGGATAGTTCAGGTATCTCTAAGTCCTCACATTCAACGATGCAGCCACGACTCGATGGAAGAAAACCTGTAGGGATCTACCATTACAGTCGAAAGAAAAGGATGCTGCCTCGCCTCATAGCATGGACTGTTAGTTTTCTCACGATATTTCTGCTATCCATGGGGTTTCTTTATTCCTCTCTTCAACCCTTTGAGGCTCTGCGTGATTTGTGGGTAGAAAGTGCAATGACGACAATGAGTCATCAGTACTTGGCGAAATGGTTTTTTACCGATGCCGAAATTCAAAAAATATTGGACAGCAACCAAGCTAAAGATCTGGGAAACTCAGATCCGGCCTTGATTAATACGCACAGTACGTATAAGAATAATAACACGGAACTTATCGACATCAGTCAAAACGGGTTTAATGGATACTTACTTAAGGTCAATAATCCCGGAGGCGTCAGGGTGGCAGCGACACATTATCTTGGCAAAATCGGAGAAAGAGCAGAGGACATTGCCAAAGAAACTGGGGCTGTAGCAGTTATTAACGGAGGAATGTTTAGTGACCCTCAGGGCAACGGTAGCGGGGGGCACCCTCAAGGCATCCTCATCTCACGTGGTAAAGTTCTATACAGGGACGCAGGAGTTTCAAGTTATGATATCATTGGCATGAACCAAAAAAATGTTCTTGTCCTGGGACATTATACCTTAACCAACATCAAGCGGATGAGCATACGTGATGCAGTTACATTCGGTCCTTTTCTTGTTGTCAATGGTAAGCCTGCCATCACCCATGGAGATGGAGCATGGGGAATTGCCCCTAGAACAGCCGTTGGGCAAATGAAAGACGGTACAATCTTGATGCTGGTCATCGACGGACGCCAGATCGGGTCCTTGGGCGCTACCCTAAAAGATGTTCAGGATATCATGCTTAAATACGGTGCCTACAACGTTGCCAATCTTGACGGTGGTGCCTCAACCGTCCTCTATTATCACGACCAAGTTGTTAATCACCCCTCGAGTCCCTACGGGGAACGTCATGCGCCATCCTTTTTTATTGTAAAGTAAAATGAACAGAAGGGTTGCATCAACCAGAATTTTCTCTAACTCCAGGATTTTTTTCGTCTCTTCCAGAAGCTGTTCCCTTGTGCCATAGCCAAGCAATATCTCTTTCTAAATATTCTCTTTAACTTTGAATATTTTTAGGTATTTAGTTAAATAATAAGGGCGGAGCAATCAAAATTTTGGGAGGTAAACAAATGCATTTAAGTAATAGTCAGACCAATCAGTTATCTGGTCAATCGAGTCAAATTCGATTCACCCCAGTTGCTAGCAATTTTACTGGCGCTGGAACTAATGTGACTTACGGGTTACAAACTACAAATGTTAATGCATTTAATCCAGGTAGCACTACATCTGGTAACTGGGTAAACCCTCAACACTGGAATACGCAGAATCTTGCAAATAATTACAGCAGCTTCTCATCCGGACAATTTAGCCAAACACCAAATTACAGTTATGGCGTCTCTGCTGGACAATTTGGGCAAACTGCAAGCGGATGTTTTGTGGGAGGACAATCTGCCTATTCCCGAGGAATGATTCAACCAAGTGTAGATATATCTGAAACCTCTAGCGATGTAATGGTTGCTGCTTATGTATCAAACACCGTACTAAATGATATCAGCTTGAATGTAACCGAGAACTCAGTAACAATTTCTGCGTCGGCCTGGACTGGCAATGAACATTTAGTAGTCAACAGAACTGTCGCTTTACCAACCAGTATTAGAGCAGACTCTGTTGATGCAAGTTTCCAAAGTGGCGTTTTAGAAATTCGACTACCAAAAGCTGATAAAGGAGTAAGAACCAGAACAACGATTACTCCTGAAACAGTATAATCCTTTAACTAAATCATCCCCCTCCAAGTTTAATTTGGAGGGGGATGATTTTAGTTTTATTTGTTTCTCTCAAATATTTGATATAATCTTGCTATAATATTAATGTGTAAAAGAATATTTGAAAGGCAGGATGGCAACATGAGTAAAATTATTGCATTCGTTGGTAGTCCAAGAAAAAACGGGTATACATCTAAATTAATTGAAGAAACAATCAAAGGAGCTATTTCAAAAGGCGCTGAAGTGAAAATCTATGACCTGAATGATGATGGTATTAAGGGATGCCAAGGCTGTTTCTATTGTAGGAGTCATGAAGGTTGCGCTACTAAAGACTATTTACAACCGATGTATGAAGACATAAAAAATGCTGATGGTATTATTTTTGGCTCACCCATATATTTCTTACAAATCTCTGGACAATCCAAGCAGTGGCTTGATAGAATGTTTCCTATGTTCGAAGGCACTTCATTCCCATTCCAAGCTCGTTATCCTGGAAAAAAAGCAGTTACTATATTTTCACAAGGAAACGAGAACAAAGAAGCGTTTCAAGCTACTATCCAGTTCGTTAATGGCACCTTCTCCATGTTCGGTTGGGAGCTTACAGACAGCCTACTTTGTACTAATACAGGTTCGCCTAATTTCCAGCTATCGGATGACTTACTAAAACAGGCATTTACTGCAGGAGAATTACTTTCACAATAGGAACATATTCGCGCTGTAAACTACTTTTATTTTGTTTGCAGTTTACCGCACTACTGCTCTTTCACCGATCCGTCGCGATAAGCTTCCAAAAGGCTCTTCAACGTAACGATATCCGCTTTAAGCCCTACCCCTATGTCCGTGTCACCCACTAGCATGCGGGCTCGGTTTTTCTCGATGAATACACTGGTCGGCAAGATGTCCAAGTCTTCACAAATGGCGCGCTCTTTGGATACGAAAGGCTCGTGGGACACCAAGTGCATCCCCTGGGAATTGAAGATGAGAGTGTAACCGGCAATACCCGTCACTTTCTGATAGGCTTTGGCAAACCCGCCATCGATGGTGATGAGCTTACCATTGGCTCTGATTGGCGCCTCGCCCGCAGTGACCTTTACAGGCACATGACCATTGATGATGTGACTGGTGGCTGCATTTAGACCAAATTCACCTAGAATACGCACACATACCGTCTCGTCGTCGCGCAAGGCATAATAGGCGTTTTTCACTTCTTTGTGCGTCTCTTTTTCGTCGATAAAATACCGCTCGAAGGTGGCCATTTTGCTCTTGCCAAACAAGGGTGAACTCGCACCGCACCATAAATACCACACCACATCGAGCGCCTGCGCCTTATCCTGAGAATCCTGGGCGTAATATGCCTTTCTGACCATTTCATCGAAGGCATCCAGCAGCGCCTTGCCTCTAAGCGGTCGACCACACAACTCAAACTCCTGAAAATCGCCCTCCTCCGTCAGTGGTATACACGCGTGATAGAGCAGGTTGCCATTGTAGATCTTGTACATGCTGCCTTTATCGATCAAAAACCGCGCATGCTTCTGCAGATCTGTGGAATGCTGAAAAGACGTTTTGAGTTTGTTCACCACATTCTGCTCGTCTTTCGTCAGCTCATAGGGGTGCTGTGGATCGACTGTAGGGAAATCCACATCCTTCATCTTGTACACTTGGCCATTGAGGGTGACAGTACCCGCTTGGAAGTCAATTAGATGCAGGAACTGTCGATCAGCGAGTTGAAGTTCCGGTCGCCGCATAATCAATTGTCCCTCTAATTTCATCTGGATCACCGCAATGGCCTTTTGCATCCGCGACAACAAATCCAGGTCCTTTTCCCGCAAATAAGTTTCTTTGACTTTCACTTGAAATGTCGGTGCGTATTCCCCCTGATAGTAGTCGAGCGCGAGTCGCATTAGTGGCGTAAGGTTCAAGCCGTAATCTTCCTCAATCGTCTCCAGATTCGCATAGCGAAGCGAGACTCGTAACGCGCCTGCCATACACACCTCCGAACCGCAAGCAGCACCAATCCAAAGCACATCGTGATTGCCCCATTGGATGTCCACCGAATGGTGCCTTCTGAGTGTATCCATCACTTGATACGCCCCATAACCGCGGTCGTAAATATCGCCAACAATGTGAAGATGATCCACCACCAACTTGCGGATCAACTCCGCAAGCACAACGATAAAATCATCTGTGCGATCGATCGCGAGTATGCTGTCAACAATTCCTTGATAATAGCCCTGTTTCATGACGCTGTTCTCATTTTCGTGCAAAAGTTCCTCGATGATGTACTGAAAATGCTGCGGTATTGCTTTTCTCACCTTGGAGTGCGTATATTTATACGCAGATTGCCTACATAACCGAATCAGGCGTATCATAACGGTCTCATACCATTCCAACAGCGCAGTATCTTTAGCATTCTGCGGAGCGTGCTCTCCTTGTTCATATTCGGGAAAGTGTGCTATCGCGCTTTTTTGCAGAGCGATTTTTTCCTGAGGATAGTAAACCAGTGTCGCAAGTTCCTTTTTCTGCGCATCTGTCAAGGTATCGCCAAACGTATCGTCGATCTTGCGCTTGACCACTCCAGAGGCGTTTCGCATCACATGGTCAAAGGCCTCATGCTCGCCGTGAATATCGGCCAGAAAATGCTCTGTCCCCTTAGGCAGATTGATGATGGCGCTGAAATTGACAATCTCCGAACTCACAGCATCCACCGTCGGGTATTGTTTAGAAAGTAGTTTCAAGTAGTTCAAATTATACAATACGGTTCACCTCAATACTTGTAGTAATTGTTGTCTTTCTTCCTTCAGAAAACTCTCCTCTATTGAGGATCATATTATAACGTTTTCTTTCCGCGCACCCTTCTACGCCGGCTAGAAACTATCCTTGTAGACAACTATATAACAGATTAACGGCAAAACATGGCGGAAAAGTGAATTGAGGTAAAAAAGCCCCCACACTTATTGAAAAGGTCCTCAATTGGAATAGCCTTTAATCTGCCCAAGACTTTAATAAAGCGACCAAGGAGATTCCCGCCCTCCTGGTCTCATCACCAAAATTAGCTTAAATCTTCTTTAACGAATTATAAAAGTTATCCAAAATGATTTCATCATCCGAATTGGTTGCCATCAGAACGGTTCGTTCAACTATACCTTCAGCAACTCTTAAGCAAATTGGGCAACGAGCATCCTCTTCAATTTCCTCTGGATCGGCTGGATTCTCCTTAACTGATTCAGGGTTTATGCCAAAAGTATGGCCGCTTACACAAGTGAAAACCACCCAGTTTTCTTTAAGCATCGATAAACTTACCTCCTCGATAATTATTGAATACTACTTCTCTAAATTGAGGGGAATTCCTGTTAGATTCGATATAGAAACCACTTACATTCTGCAACTCTATATTTCAATTCGAAATTCTTCAGGCACCCATTAATCACTCCCTGACAACCAAAAATAAGTTCGCGACAACCATCAAGCCTTTCCTCACTCCGGGTTAGTATTGTAACGATCCGAACGACGATTGTCTCCCCGTCTTCTATAATCCTATATTTCTCTGGGCGGATCGTTCCTTCTTTTGAGTGTGTCACAATGGTTTCAATCGGCTTCATGAGTACCTTCATGTCAACCACACTTCGCCCAATCACCCGTAATACATTCAGTGCATCCACCAACGTGAATAAGCTTGTTTTGACAAACTGGGCATTGGTTATGAGCAATTAACCAGTCTTCACAGGGCTCCATACAAGACTGTCGATTGCAATCCACGCATACATCTTTCATTCCATTCACCTCACAGTACATATATTTGATACAATACGAACTAGTGTTCTAATTATATCCATATTCCTTAAGAATATCAATGGAAATAAACGTCCCTACACCCAGATATATCTGGATATATCTGGGTGTAGGGATAGATTGAATTGGATATGATTACTTTCTTGTCCCTATAGCAGGACCATTAGTAATAATAACAATGCAATGATTGCAATCAGTGCAAGCCCAATTACTACGATCGTTTTGTCATCATCATGTTTATCGCTCATAAGGTCACCCCCTTTTCATTTCTTCAGAAGTTAGAGAAGAAGAACAATATTATTTATATTCCTCTTCTTTGCACCTTTTAACGTCCCCTAACCATACTAGTGTGTTCCTCTAATTCACTATAATCTTCACTTAAAACATCCGATAGTAAGCTGTGATCATGCAGTAGGTTGATTAAGACCCGCTCATCCTTAGTCTGGGTGGTTCGCGCATTGGTGAGAATACTGAGAGGCCGATAAATAGGAGAATCTTGGATTTTTAACATTTTAAATACTTTTTGATCACATTCCCGACTGACAGTCAAAGAGGAGATAATAGTAATCCCAAGCCCTGCCGAAACCAGCTGTTTGATCGCCTGAGTACTTCCCAGTTCCATCGTTACATTCAATTGATCTGGATCAAGCCCTCTCTCTTTAAGAGCATTCTCCATCACCCTGCGAGTTCCAGAACCGACCTCTCTGGTTACGAAACGTTCATGAGGAAGTTCAGCTAAACTGATACTGATTCTTGACGCCCAAGGATGAGAATAAGGAACTACAACTACCAACTCGTCTTCCCAGAAACTCTCTACATTAAGGTCCTTATGCCGAGAAACTGGTCCTTCGATTAGACCAATATGCATTTTTTTCTCCAAAACGTCTTGAGCAATCAACTCCGTATTAGCAATCTTTACTTTAAAGTCCACGTCGGGATGAGTCCTGTACAAAAACGCCAGAATATTAGGAAGTATATATTCTCCAATCGTTAAAGTCGCGCCGAGGTAGATCAGTGATCTTTGATCTTTTGCTAAGGCGTGCATCTGCTCTCTGGCATTCGAAAGAAGGTCTAAGACGCTCCGAACATGTGCGTAAAAAATTTGACCCTCTTTAGTCAAAGTAACCCCTTTATTGGTACGATCAAAAAAACGGGCACCATATTGGTCTTCCAGATTCTGAATCTGCAAACTAATACTGGGTTGACTCATATGAAGCTTTTTCGCTGATAACGTAATGTTCTTGCTTTCTGCCACCTCTTTGAACACACGAAAGCGTTCTTCCATGATGATGTATCTCCTTCCTATATCCACTAGACCAATACATTTACACTCTCCATTTATTAACAATTCAGATGAATTGTTAATCTCCGTAAGGAAAGTATCTCCCGTTATCCAACAAAAAAACAAAAAGCCAGACCGCTCAAACGATCTGGCAAATAACCTCAAGGGTCGGCCTCGCTCATATATTTTTATGTTCTTATTTCATTGATCATGTAGAATTCCAAAGACCGAACCAGCGGATGAAAACTATGGTGATGTTCCCATTTATTGATCTACAATTCATCTCCTAAATCCGAAACCAGCACCACAAGCCACTTTCAGCTGTGCTTATTAGTAAGACAAGTCACCGTCTCGACATGCGTGGAGTGCTCGATTAGTCTGAATAGCAAACACGTTGAGTGCTTGAAATGGTGGTTTAGAAAACAATAGACAACTCTCGAATTATATGTATTCAAAATGGCGATCAAGGTAGAAATCCATATTACTACATAAATAGAATTAGATCTAATATGGCGCTCTGTGGATATTGTGACGCCCATAACATTGTAAACAAACTAACCAAAAAAAAGTTCCTTAGCTAAATAAGTAAAAGCCTGTTACCGCACCCAATTGGAAACAGGCTTTTACTTGTTGAAAAATTACAGAATCAGACACTTTTCTATTCACTCATTGATTCTTATACCTCCCCCCTTTGTAGAAGAGCTTCTTTGCTATTTCAGCAGAAGCTATGTACAACAGGAGGATTATACCCAAGACTGGAAAAAACACTGCTGGTAATGGAACGAATCCGAAAAGAGGACCAAGAAAACTGTAAGGGAAAATAAAAATTGCTACGGCCACAGCGAGGGTCGTCCAAAACAGTGCCTTCCCAGGTTTGCTTTGATAGAAGGGCTTGCGGGTTCGAATGACCAGCACAATCAACGAGGCGGATAGGACAGATTCGATAAACCATCCAGTTCTGAACTGCTTCGGGGTCGCATGCAGAAAGAACAAAAGGGCACCAAACGTCAAATAATCAAACACGGAGCTAAGAAGGCCAAACGTAAGCATGAATTTGCGGATAAACTTGATATCCCAACGGCGAGGTCCATCGATCATTTCAGGATCTACACTGTCAGTAGAAATGGTCATTTCTGGTAGGTCTGTCATTAGGTTGGTTAGCAGAATCTGCTTGGGTAAAAGGGGCAAAAAGGAAAGGAAAAGCGAAGCNNTTTGCACTAGTGGCCATAAAAACATATTTCAAAGTATTAGCGAAAGTCACTCGACCTTCTTTCACTCCCCGAATTAGGACACTTAAATCCTTTTCAAGCAAGACAATATCAGCGGCATCCTTGGCCACATCTACGGCACTGTTAACCGAAATCCCTACATCCGCAGCATGCAAAGCGGAAGCATCGTTTATACCATCCCCTAAGTATCCAACCACATTTCCAGCCTTTTTGAGAGCTAGAATGACTCGTTCCTTTTGATTAGGCTCGATTTCTGCAAAAAGATCAATATTGCCTAACTTCTGGATTAAAGCTTCATCACTCATCTTGTACAATTCCGGACCCGTCAGAACCTCAGGGTTGGCGAGTCCGATCTGTTTGCCGAGACTCATGGCCACTAGTTTGTTATCTCCTGTAATAACCTTGAGGGTGATTCCCATTTCCTTTAGGGTATTAACGGTCTCGGCAATACCTTCTTTAGGTGGGTCGTAAAGAACCAGAAAGCCTAAGAACGTCATATCCTTTTCTTGATCTTTGAGTTCTGTATCTTCGGCCTTTTTGTAGGCAACTCCTAAAGTTCTGAGTCCCTTTGTTCCCAGATCTGAAAATAAAGTCTGAATTTGGGGTAGAACCTGTTGAATTGGGACTACGGTCTCATTAGGTCCCTCTACAAAGGAGCACACGTCCAAAACATTCTTTAAGGCTCCTTTGGTAATTAAAATCGTCTTATCGTCTGATTTAACCAGGATACTCAACCGTTTACGAATAAAGTCATAGGGTATTTCGCTGAGCTTCTCATAGCTCTTTAAGTCGAATTGCTTGTGACTCCGAACGGCCTCGTCAATAGGGTTGGCATAGCCTTTCTCAAGGGAGGCGTTTATGTAGGCAAATAAAAGGACCTTTTCACTTTCATGACCGCTATAATCTAGCGTGGAATGTAGATGAACAACTCCTTCTGTTAAGGTTCCGGTTTTATCCGAACATAAAACATTCATACTGCCAAAATTCTCGATGGAGGATAGGCGTTTCACAATGACCTTCTTTGACGCCATGTTTTTGGCTCCACGAGATAGGTTGACGCTGATAATTGCCGGCAAAAGCTGTGGAGTCAAGCCAACGGCCAAGGCCATGGAAAACAAAAAGGAGTCCAAGACGGGACGGGCCAAGTAGACATTGATAGCAAATATGGCAATGACCAAGAGTAAAGTCACTTCCATCAGCAAATATCCGAAATGCCGAATGCCGAGTTCGAACTCTGTTTCCGGTGCTCTAAGTCTCAATCTTTGAGAAACTGCACCAAACTCTGTAGTGAGACCAGTCTTAACAATTACTGCTTTGCCTGTTCCACTAACAACATGGGTCCCCATATACAACACGTTGGATCTCTGTGCAAGGGCAGTATCGGCGTCTTTGACCCCCACAGACTTTTCGACAGGGTATGTTTCTCCAGTCAAAGCAGCTTCATCCACAAACAGTCCAACCGATTCTATCAACAAACAGTCTCCTGGAATTCCACCTCCCGCAGAAAGCACGGTGATATCGCCAGGAACAACCTCTGCGAGGGGAATCTCTACGACGACTCCATTCCTCAAAATGACCGCCTTGATTTCTACGATGGACAGAAGCTTTTCCACAGCACCGGCAGCCCCGACCTCCTGCCAAAATCCCAATAGCCCGCTTCCCAGCACAATCGCCAAAATAATGATGGTATCCGCTGGATCCTGTAGGAAAGCGGAGAGGACCGCTGCGAAGATTAAAATTAGGATAATGGGACTTTTAAACTGGGCGAAAAACAAAACTAGATTACTATGGCTTTTCCTTTGCTTAAGTAAGTTAGCCCCGAAGGTTTTAATCCTTATCTCGGCTTCTTCTTGTGTCAAACCAGAAGTTTCTGTGGTTAGTTCTTTCAACAGTTCATTGGAAGGGAAAGTCCAAAAAGGAGGTTTTTCCATAATGACAGCTCACAGTCCCCTTTCATTTCTGTCAACCCATAACATGTGAGTTTACCTTTGCACATCTTTTTATTGATTTACGAGCATGTGGGACAACTTGCTCCTAGTTTACACTTTTTTAAATCCATTTTGTGTGCTCCGGCTGATATTTTCAGATTTCCTGCGAGGGGTAGGGACAACATTTCAACCCTTTTATACGTTAAGCCGGACGTGTCACTAGGCTGCTACTAGGTGCTCCACCACTTTGGTTAATCACAATAGCGGCTTCTGCTCGGCCTCAGCGTGAGTCTCTTTCTTTGTGCGCTTTCTCTTGCCAATCACGGCTATTTCTCCGATGAAAGTTCTTCTAGTTTCACCAGAATTGCTGTCTGATTTTTTAGTTCCTGCATCTGCTCATCCTGTAATGTGGCAAGATAAGTCAATAGAACATTGAGGAATGGTTTTGGCCCTTGGGGCCGATAATTCACATTGTACTAAACTACTGCGCGGGACTTTTTGAGACCATAATTTATTAAGTTTATGATATCATCTTTTCAGTATAATTCTAAATTTGAAAGAATGCTATTAAAACTAAGAATCTTAGCATATTTGGGCTTATAAAAGCCACCGCGCAGCCACATCGGTTCGTTAGATGAAATATAGTCCTTTAATATTAAAACTGGAAATCTTAGTTAGCAATATTTAAAAGCACATGGTTATGATTGATAATATATTTTCAGTTCTTTCAGGGAAAATTATTGTAAGAACTTATTCGGAAAGATATCGTGTTGAGTTATTCACGTATAATTGCTGAACTCGTTTTATATGCAAAGGACGATGCTGATTTAATGATTGAATTTGGTTGGTTAGAAAGAGTACCTGAGGCAGCCAATCGTAAAGAATTAAAACAATGATATTTCACCTTGCTTCGTCTACTTTCCGCCTTCGATAGCATGGTCGTCGGATGCTACAGAATTTCTACATATCCTTCCGTCCCGTTCACCCGGATTCCCTGTCCGTCTTTGATCAGCTTGGTGGCGTTTTCCACGCCTACTACTGCCTGAAGACCATATTCCCGAGCAATGACGGCACCATGGGTCATCTGCCCGCCTACTTCCGTCACCAGACCTTTGATGGATACAAACACTGGTGTCCAGCTGGGGTCAGTAAATGCAGTGACCAAAATATCGCCTTCCTCTATGTCGGCATCCTCCATTCTTAAAATGACCCGTGCCCGGCCTTCAATGGTTCCGGATGAAACGGGTATGCCCGCCAAAGCACCTTTCGGGATGTTACCATCTGTTGATGGCTGAATGACATATACACGTGGTTTTTCTCATCCTGCACGTCTGGTATAGGGTAAAGGGTGGTGATGGGACGGCTTTGGACGATAAAGAATTTATTTTCATACAGGCACCATTCGATATCCTGCGGACGGCCAAAATAGACCTCAATCGTTCTGCCCAGGCGTTCAATCTGTAAAATCTGTTCGTCTGTCAGCGTCTGCCTATTCTGATGTTCGGCCTCGATCCTCTTCTCCTCTGTTCCTCCTTCTTTTAAGGCATAGATCGCCAGCTTCTTAGTGGATATCTTTTTATCAGTGATTCTGCTCCTATGATGTTCAGATACGTATCCTGCTGGCCTGCAAAAGAGGCCGTCGGAAGATCCTCTGCAGTGGCGCTGGAGCGCACGGCATAGGCATCTTTTTCTCCAAGTTGTTCAAGATGACAAAGCCGCAATGTTCCATTGATGGAAAAAATCGTAGCGCACATTAACCTCTATTGTTGACATGTAAACAATGAGACAAGCCTTGCTAGATGCAGACTTGTCTCGCTT
Organism: Candidatus Desulfosporosinus infrequens; assembly: GCA_900290375.1. Classification (GTDB taxonomy): domain Bacteria; phylum Bacillota; class Desulfitobacteriia; order Desulfitobacteriales; family Desulfitobacteriaceae; genus Desulfosporosinus; species Desulfosporosinus infrequens. The sequence goes on along the minus strand of OMOF01000028.1, from coordinate 1,265 downwards.
TAGTATAGATAATTTAGAGTTAGACCTTTTTTTCTTCCTTTATAGGCTCTACGCTGTTTAGCTAGTGCTATACCTTCATGCTGCCGTTCATGGATTAAAGCCCGTTCAAATTCTTGGAGGAAATGTACCTGGAACCCCTGTTACAGGGTCAAATATCTTTGCACGATGTGCAAGGATTAAATTGTTATTATGCCTTTATCCTTTACATTTTGCAAAAATCACCAATCCCCAATAGTTTTGAAGCGTTTTGTATCAAATATAAGCTTCACTTTTTGACCGCCTTTACAATCCTGCGGAGTGAACCGTCAAAAGAAAGACGAAAACACTCCACTGTTAACCCTTCCATTGCGAAAATTTCACCGTATTTTCTTGTGTGTGATTTGTCGGTAATGATCGCTGTTCCATTCGGTTTCAAGACTCTCGCTATTTCCCGGCAGGCTTTCTCTCGTCCATCTTTGGTAGGGATGTTGTGGATACAAAGGTTGGAAAGAACCACGTCAAAAGTATCATTGGGAAAGGACATGCTTCGCACATCCTCATTTCTTACTTCAACTTTTTCAAGGACCCCATCAAGCTCGGCATTTCTCATGGTATTTTGATAAGTATTGCTGTGCATATCTCCCGAATTCCAAATATCAATGCCGATGCTCTTTCCCAGAGTCAATTTTTTGGCAGCACCAATCATTAAAAGTCCCCGTCCGGTGCCGATATCAAGGACTTTTTCATTTCCTTTCCAATCAATCATGGAAATCATCTTGTCCCTGCGGTGTAGTTTGCCGAGCTTAATGTAATAAAAATATGAACCACAAACAAGAACCATTAACAAACCGCAAAGCATAAGAACAAAAGCCACAATCTTCAGGCTGAGACTGGGAAAAGTGCTTAAAGCAACTCCCCCACCAAAACAAACTACTCCTGCAAGACAAACAATAGTGACGCCGAAAGGCGAACCATCAAAACCATAATTCGGTTTGGATTTCAGTACGCTATTTGTCATAATTCCCTCCTGCCAATCAAACAGTACGCCGTGACTGCCGCATCTTGAATGAAGATTCAAGCATTAATGCTTGCCCTCCTTGACAAGATACTGTGTGTATCTTATATTATTAATATACATGTTTTGAAAACAAAATACAATATGTATCTTATATTTTTTTTTAAATACATTGTATGATTCCCCTGCAGAAAGTCTAAAATGATACAAAATATCAAGTCACTGCAATTATTTTGGTGTCATCCTGAGCGAGAGCGAAGGATCTAGGGCC
>OMOF01000148.1 GCA_900290375.1 Candidatus Desulfosporosinus infrequens | reverse complement strand
AGTATAAGGGTGCAGAGGATGGGCAAAAAGGCTTCTGACATCAGCTTCTTCCACAATTTTGCCGCAGTACATAACAATGACACGGTCAGCTGCTTCTGAAACCACACCCAAATCATGAGTTATAAGCAAAACCGCCATATTAAACTTTTCTCGCATTCGAAAAAGCAATTCCAAAATCTGGGCTTGAATTGTAACATCTAGTGCCGTTGTAGGTTCGTCAGCGATCAGCAGTTCGGGCTCACAGGCCAGAGCCATGGCCGTCATCACCCTCTGACGCATGCCGCCGCTCATCTGGTGGGGATAATCATTGGCCCTTTGAGCCGCAGAAGGTATGCCCACTATATCTAACATTTCAATAGTACGTTTTAGAGCTTCCTTTTTGGAAAGCTTCATATGCGTCATAATGCTTTCCATGATCTGATCCTTGATGCGCCAAACCGGATTGAGAGAAGTCATTGGCTCCTGAAATATCATCGAAATTTGATTGCCGCGCAGTTTTTGCATTTCTTTCTGGCTCAACTTATTTAAATCCTGAGATTTATAAAGAATCTCTCCGCTGGCAATTCTGCCGGGTTTTTGCAAAAGTCCCATAATGGAAAGGGAGGTCACGCTTTTCCCCGAGCCGGATTCACCGACAATCGCCAGAATTTCGCCCTTATCTATCGTAAAGCTGATATCATCGACTGCCTTGACAATGCCGCGTTTCAGCTTAAATTCCGTACTTAAGTTTTTTACTTCCAGCAACATCCTGTTCACCACCCTTATTTTATTCTGGATTTAGGATCGAGCGCATCCCGAAGGCCGTCGCCAAGCAGGTTAAAAGCCAACACAGTAATCGTGATAGCAATACCGGGAAAGATGAGGGTATAAGGTGCAGAGAAAATAAAGCCCCTTGCTCGCCCCAGCATATCACCCCATTCGGCAAACGGAGGCTGTACACCTAAACCTAAAAAACCCAGGGCTGCCGTATCCAGCACTGCTGAAGAAATACCCAGTGTAGCCCTAACGACGATCACAGAAATAACATTGGGTAAAATATGCTTATAGATAATGCGGCTCGTTTTGTTGCCGATGATTTTGGCCGCATGAACGTAATCGTTTTCTTTGACTGAGAGAATACTCCCACGCACGATGCGAGCATACTCTGGAATGGACACCAGTCCAATAGCAATGATTGCTTTGTCCAACCCTTTACCTAAAGCTGCCATAAAAGCGATAGCCAGCAATATAGAAGGAATAGCCAGCATCATATCCATCAGTCGCATAATCGCTGCATCCGTCTTGCCACCGCGATAACCGGCAGTAGCACCTAAGACAACACCCACGGAAAGTGAAATTGCAACAGCTGCAACGCCCACAGACAGCGAAATCTTTGTCCCGTCCAGTATTCTGCTAAACACGTCTCTACCCAATTGATCCGTACCAAACCAGTGCTCAGCGTTAGGCCAGATAAAACCTTTGCTCATATCGGAGAAATTAGGATCATAAGGCAAGATTTGTTTGCCCATGAGCTCACTCAGCCAAACCGCTAGGGCAATAAGCACCAGAAGCCCGATAATAATCAGACCGACAACAGCCGCTTTGTTTTGTCGGAGTGTTTCCCACATCAGTTTGAGCTGCGATTCAGGTTTTTCCACGTATTCCGCAGCCTGTAGCAGACCTTCATCAGAATATGAACTATGTTTTGTTTCCATACAAGCTACACCTCTTTTTTTGAATATTTAATACGCGGATCGAGGAAGGCATAAATCACATCGACGATTAAATTCATGAATACGAATATAGCAGCTACGAGTAAGACTACACCCTGAACGACTGGGAAATCAGAATTCAGAATACAGGTCACGGTATAGGCACCAATTCCCGGCCAGGAGAAAACTGTTTCCGTCAGTACCGCTCCGCCGAGAAGGCTGCCCAGTTGTAAGCCAATTACAGTGATAATGGGAATCAAGCCGTTGCGCAAGGCATGCTTGCGGATCACCTTACCTTCACTAACTCCTTTGGCCCTTGCGGTGCGAATAAAATCCTGCTGCAAGGTATCCAACATACTGGAACGTGTCATTCTGGTTATGATCGCCATGGAATACATGGCTAGGGCACAGGAGGGCAGGATAAGGTGACGCACGGCATCTACAAACGAATCCAGGTTACCTGAAATCAGACTGTCAACCAGATAAAATCCCGTAACATGGCTGGGCTCCAAGAGAGGATTGATTCTGCCGTTCGAGGGAAGCCAGTGCAACGTGCCCGAAAAGAGAATAATTAACAAAATTCCAAGCCAGAAAATAGGCATCGAAACACCTATCAAAGCTAGGAACATACCGCTATTATCAAAAATAGTGTTCTTTTTGACGGCTGAGATTACCCCAATCAGGATACCGAAAACGGAAGCAAGTACAATTGAGACACAGGCCAATTCAATCGTGGCAGGGAAACGGGAGAAAATTTCTTTGACAACCGGTGTCTTGGTATAGTAGGACATGCCAAGGTTTCCGGTCAGTGCGCCTTGAAGATAATGAACGTATTGGAGGGGAATTGGGTCATTCAAACCGTTAGCCTGTCGCCATGCTGCAACCGCCTGCAACGTTGCGTGTTGACCCAAAACAATCGGAGCAGGATCCGGTGAAAAGACGCGCATGATGAGAAAAACAATAATGGATACCCCTATTAGCACGGGAATTAACATCAAGATTCGTTTTATGATATATTTGAGCATTAGCAATCAACCTTTCAGCAAATAAAACCTAAAATAAACAAAACCGGGAACCGGCTTTTAACCGGTTCTCGGCGGTCTAAAATTCTACCTACTCAAACTAGAGTTATTTCTTAGATACCCCGGCGAACGGAGTTATACCCGTCATATGGTAATAGAAATTTTGGACATTGGGCCTATAGGCACAGAGTGTTTGGGCGTGGGAAATGGGGAGCCAAGGAGCATCAGTCGCTGCAATTTTTTCCAGTTGGGTGTAAATTACATTGCGTGAGTCTCCTGCGGGAGTGGCCAACCCTTGAGCAATTAAGCTCTTAAATTGGTCATTATTATAGAGGGCAATGTTCATCGTTGGGTCTTTATCTGCTAAGAGATTCATAAAGTTATCCGGGTCCCCGTTATCACCGGTCCAGCCATAGAAAGCAATATCATAATCTCCCTCTTTAACTTTGGCCTTATAAGTGGTCCAGTCATAGGAATCAATCTTGACTGTGACCCCGACTTTGGCAAAATAGCCTTGAATGGCTTCGGCTAAAACTTGTCCGGTAGCTTCAAACGAAAGGAAACAGTTTGTGTGACACTGCATCCCAAAACCTTATTAGAATGCCCTTCTGGTTTAATCAGAAGAGCATTCTAAATTTGGTCACTACCTTTCGGTCATTCTAACATAAGTTCGTCGGGGTGCGACACTTTTGTAGGCCGGTCTAATGATTTTCCCTGCATTGACAATTTCTTCAATGCGATGAGCACTCCAGCCTACGATCCTGGCAATGGCAAAAATCGGTGTAAACATTTCGACGGGTATATTGAGCATTCTATAAACAAAACCAGAATAGAAATCAACATTGGCACTGACGCCCTTATACATTTTATTGAACTTACTGATCACCTGTGGTGCTAGTCTTTCAACGTTCGTGTAGAGTTTAAATTCGTCTTCCAGCCCCTTTTCTCGGGCAAGTTGGGCCACATAATCTTTCAGAATCACCGCCCTTGGATCCGAGATGGAGTAGACGGCATGACCAATCCCATAGATTAAACCTGACCTATCAAAGGCATCTTTCGTAAGGATCTGGGTAAGGTAGCGCTCTATTTCTTCATCGTCATCCCAGTTTTTCAATTTGTCTTTAATATCCTCAAACATCTGCACAACCTTAATGTTTGCCCCTCCATGCCTAGGTCCCTTGAGTGAACCAATGGCTGCGGCCATTGCAGAGTAGGTATCTGTACCAGTCGAAGTGACGACATGGGTCACAAAGGATGAATTGTTACCCCCACCATGTTCGGCATGCAGCACAAGCGCTAGATCAAGCAAAGTTGCTTCGAGCTTGGTGTATTTGCTATCCGGTCTCAACATTGAGAGAAAGTTCTCAGCAATACTTAAATCCGCTTGCGGACTGTGAATATAAAGACTTTGATTTCCATGGTAATGGGAAAATGCTTGATAGCCATAAACTGCTAAGGACGGAAAACAGGCAATAAGCCGAATACATTGTTTCAAAACGTTGATCATTGATGTATCATCAGGATTGTCATCAAAAGTGTATAAAGCTAGGACACTTCTTGCCAGCGTATTCATAATATCCTTGCTGGGTGCTTTTAAAATCATATCACGTACGAAATCCTCCGGTAGTCTTTGATAACGGGCAAGAAGTTGTTGAAAATCCCTTTGTGAGTTATGATCTGGCAGTTGTCCAAAGAGCAGCAAATAAGCAGCCTCTTCAAACCCATAGTGCTCATCCACTGTAAAGCCTTGCACAAGATCCGCAATATCGTAACCACGATAAATTAGGCGACCTGGAACAGGTATCATTTCCCCTTCATCGAGAATATAGGATTGGACCTCCCCAATCTCTGTCAAACCCACGAGTACTCCTCTTCCATCTAAATCTCGGAGTCCGCGTTTAACGGCATATTTGCTATACAATTCAGGTTTAATCAAGCTGCTTTTTTCAGCCAACCCACTTAACTTCTTAAGAATTTTCCCTTCAGACTGTTCCAAGTTATGATCTTCCATCAAAAGAGTCCCCCCTTAAAAATAAATAACCCTAGACAAAACGTCCAGGGTCACAGCTAACGAAAAAAGTGAAGGAATAGCAAAGCAAAGCTACAGTATACTCAAGCTCGATTCCTCTCTTTCAACGCTTACGAAGTTAGCTGACGGATTCGGGTCGAAAAGTAACCCTACCCTCACAAAACGTTTGCTTGTGAAGGATTCACCCCAGAAATTGGTTCCCCCGCTTCTAAATAGAATTAAGCGATTATGAGCGATATTAAGTTAGATCGTTGTCGTTTGCACAACCTTAAAGAATTTTATCACTTTGTATAATAGCTAGTCAAGCTATTTTGCCTTCAGTAAAATTAAAAAGGAAAAAATTGGTTCTTACAATTTGCTTAAGCCGTGGGTATGTCAATTAAAGCTAATATTTCATCGTAGTGATCTTCAACGAGAATGACTCCCTGTTTGCAAATCGCATTATCCGCTACAAGTTTATTCAATATAGCTAAACATTCTTCCTTGATAATTCCTTTGCGATATGGTCGATCTTCAGTTAGTGCTGTAAAAATATCAGCTACCGCCATTAACCTTGACCCTAAGGGTAAATCATCTCTTGTCAGGTGGAAAGGATAGCCACTCCCATCGAGTTTTTCATGATGATGCGGTCCCCAGATAGATACGAGTTCAAAGCCAGTGATATTTTGAAGTAGGTGATGTGAATAGTAAGTATGTCTTTTAATAATCGCGGTTTCCTCTTTAGTTAGTTTTGATGGTTTATCAAGTATCGAATTGGGTATAGAAATCTTACCTAGATCGTGAAGATATCCAGCAATCGTAATCATACTGAGTTCTGAATCTGAAAACCCTACTTTATCTGCCAAAAAATTAACAACTATAGCAACTCTTTTAGAATGATTCCTAGTAAAAGGACTCTTATTATCTATAATACGGGAAAAACATTTTACTACATCAATAAGTTCTACTTCTGAAACACGCATATATTGCTTTGGTCTTCTTGTATAAATTAACTCCAATAAAAACTCTGACTGGATATCTAACCAAAACGATTCTTTTTTTGAAGCTTCCATAAAGGCTTCTACGACAATGGGATTAAATATCGTTCCGGATTTTTTTAGAATCGTGTCAATAATATCTTGATTGAAATTAAGGATATAGTCGTTTGTAGTATCTACTAGCACGGAAACGCGATCTGCAAGATAAATGATGGTACTGTTTAATGGGATCGAACTTTCGCATAACCCCGAAGAATTTGGACCTTTCCAACGATCATGATGGTACAATATTATTGAAGCCACTTTTTCAGTGAACTTACTGTGGCGAAATATTTCATAACCCCTTTGGCAATGGGAAAACGAATTAATGTCCTCGAAAGGTAAAATACTTTGAAGTTCATCTTCAGGATTCATTCCTGCATCATGAACAAGTGCGCTATAAAAGAGCAAGCGTTGCTCCTCTTCTGATATATTGAGTATATCAGCGATGGCTATTGATATTAGTGCTACTGTTTTATGGTGGTGTGAGATTCCTTTTAAAGAAAGGTCAAGTGCTTTTGAAAAAGAACAAAATATTTCACCTAAATCTATGTTGATCACTAAGCTTTC
>OMOF01000432.1 GCA_900290375.1 Candidatus Desulfosporosinus infrequens | reverse complement strand
CTCTTTTACACCGTCATGAAAGGGATGCGGGGAGTGCTCAACCCTTTCCCTACTTAGTTACAGGCTACGATAATCGTTATGGGATGGGGTGCACAAATATCCCCCGCCTCCGTTAGTCAGGAGGTCACCGCGCTAGGTTCACCCAAATAGGAGACATATATACTTGCCCTTAACTTCTCCAACAAAGGGTATATGGGTATGACCAGATAGGATGATTGATTCGCAGACCCCTTCTGCCATTAATTCAAGTTCTTGTTCTAAGTTTCGATAGTCCATCCCATTGACAGGGTGCCAGAGGGTAGTGAATGCATTAATCTAATAGCGTAAATAGAATTTTAAAATATAATAAATGTCAACGCAATGGATATTGGCCAACCCAAAGCGGACTTCTATAGAAGTACATCACTTAAGAAATGTTTATAATTCACAATTAGATCAATAAACTTTTATCTCCTTTATAATATATTACAAGCCGATGGAGCGCTCGTGTGCAAGCAATGTACAATAATTGTTTATCAAAATCACTCGAATAGTTTTCCTTACTAACATCGTAAACGATTACAACATCAAATTCTAAACCTTTAGCCAAATAAGAAGGGATGACCAATACCCCTTTTATAACTTCTCCGCCCTGTGGTTTAATTTGGGTAATTTGCACCGATTTTCTTAACCGAGAATACACCTTTTCTGCATCTTCCTGAGTTTTACATATTACAGCTATAGATTCATACCCTTGCGCTGTATATTTTGCAATTTCTTCTATAAGAGCCTTATCCATGGACTCAAATGTTTCTTGGTAACGAATCAAGGGTTCTTCACCATGCCGTTCGATTGAATAATATTTTTTGTTGCCATCTTCACCTAGAAGTTTCCGCGTAAAGGTATTTATTTCATATGTTGACCTATACCCTTTATTTAAAGACAGCTTAATCGTTTTTTGTTGATTGAGTATCTCAGAAATATCATCATAGACTGAACAATCTGTTGCTTTTTCAATCGTCTGATGAATGTCTCCCAAGACAGTATAAGACGCATTTTTGTACAAAAGTTTAAAAATCTCATATTGCAGAGGAAAATAATCCTGGACTTCATCAATGACCACGTGTTTGATCTCAGAAAATATATCATTCCCTTCGATCTTTAACTTAAGATAAAGAAGTGGAGCATAATCCTCATAATGCATTTTCCTACTTCGAAGATTTTGTTGAGTTGATGAAACAATTTCTTCAATATTCTTTGGCAGTTCTAGTCCTTGCGACAGTTTAACCAACAACCCAGGGTTATTGAAAAGCAGTTCGTATAACTGTCCATAATCAACGATCGAAAATTTCTGAATTCGTTCCCGAAAAGCTCTAGCTTGTTTAATGGCTAATAATCGACTGAATGACCTTATTTCAAGTTCATGCTTCTTATTTTTCTCTACGATCTTTTCCAATCGATCAAGCCTCTTTTTCTGTAATGGACGAAACTTTTCCAATAGTCTAGATTCAATTCTTTTGAGTTGTTTTGCCATCGGAATACCCAACTCATTATTTAGAAAACGATCCTTTAGCTCTTGCCTTGTCGCAAGAATCGTTCCATTATAATATACATCGTCAAAGACAATTATTCGATGCGCATAATACCATAATAGTCGATCAAGAATTTGTTTAAACATCCTCGAACCTTTGAAATCAATGCTTTGACGCCTTTGGTCTCCTGCAGTCTTAGTTCGAGAAATGATCAACGTTTCGAGCTGCATATCCCGCGTTTCTTCTCCAAACCTGCCTTTAAACGCATCTAATACCAGATCATCGAAAATGCTTTGCCTCACATTTTCCTCTCCGAGTTCAGGGAGAACATTAGAAATATAGTGGCTAAACACGCTGTTCGGAGAAACTATCATAACATCGTTCGACTGAAGCTTGGAATCAATGCCCTCATACAAGAGGAAAGCAATCCTATGCATGGCAATCGATGTTTTGCCACTACCCGCTACTCCTTGTACAATTACTAGCCCATGATCATTATCCCTAATAATTACATCTTGTTCTTTTTGAATAGTTTCTATAATATTTTTCATTTTAGCGGAAGTATTATGACTTAACACTTCCTGCAGAATGTCATCGGTAATTCTGATACTACAATCAAAAAAGGATTTAAGCTTAGAATTTCGAATTTGATACTGCCTTTTTAACGTAACATCTCCCCGACTAATTCCGATCGGAGAGTCATACATTGCTTCACCAAGTTCATACCTATAGAATATGCTTGAAATGGGCGCGCGCCAGTCATAAACGTATACTTGACCTGTGTTCCTATCCATTAAATTGTAAAGTCCAATGTATATTCTTTCTTTTTCACTAAAACCCTTATCTGTAAAGTCAAACCGTCCAAAGTATGGAGAGCTTATCATTTTCTTGAGTTTCTTAATACGCTGTGAATTTGTATTGCAACCTGAGATTTGATTATTAATCTGCGAATGATATAGATTCATATCAACAAGACTCTCAAAATCGCTCGAAACATGAATGGTGTTTTCATACATATCCTTTCTAGCGGCAATTAGATCACTCTTTTTTTCTGCTAAATTCTCCCCTTCCTCTTCCACCTCTTCGGTAATAAAAGCGATTGTTTTACAAAGATACTCAATTTCCTCTTGATAATTTTCATGATAAATGTCCATTGGATCACACTCCCAAACTAAGAATCTTAAAAACAAACTTGACATTCATATAGTCTTAATGCTATAATAAAATCAAGAAGTATAGATATTAAAATGTTTTTTATGTCTATTTTTCATTATACAATAAACGCATCCTAAAGTATAGTAATAGTTAGTGTATCTGGTCAATCTTATTTAACATTTCTTTAATGAGGTTGAATACGTTAAAAACTAGCTTTGAAATGTTTCCCCGTGATGACAGACAGACAGACAGTCTGTCTTTTCATAACCTGTTAATTCTGTGAAAACATACCCACTATCCACAACGGCCCCATTATTATTAACTATTCGGAATGACGTATCTTTAAATTATGAAGAACTAGTACCTCGAATTATAAAACCAAACCCCTAACTTCTATAAAAATGGTTTTAGCTTAGAATTGGGCTTCTAAGTTTAAGAGATAACACCATACAGTATTGCTAACTTGCAATACACGACCTTTCCGATTTTCTAGTTTAATTCCCATCTTGTATTTAGCCTCCTTGTATAATTACAAAAGTCTCTCTTAGAGTTCGAGCCTCGGGTAAGAGCATGTCGGTATTTTTCAAAATAGGCAATACTTCCAGCTTTTTACGTCGGGGCGATGTAGCTAACGGCGTAATATCTGGAGTTAACACTAGAACTGATCTAGGAATTCGCTCCTGCAAAACCAATTCAGTGGCTTGTACGCGAGCATCCGTATGAAAACGGCGAGTATTGCACCCGTCGTGGAGCAGGTTTGCCAAGGCTAGTAGGCTCATACCCTGGTGGTGAGCCATGAAACTTTTAATGACTGTGTGACTTTGACCGCTTGGTAGTCGCCGTTTGGTAAAATCAACAGCTTCAAAGAAGCCATACTGACCACGGGCCCCTAACATTTCTAAGCGGTGCAGGTTAGCTATAACGGCCTGAGGATCGAACATGGCAGCCAGCACGGTCGCATACGGTGCAACGACCTG
>OMOF01000737.1 GCA_900290375.1 Candidatus Desulfosporosinus infrequens | reverse complement strand
CTTTTGTTTAACCATTGCATAAATTCGACTCCATCGGTTCGCGCATTGGACAACTGGTAGCACTGGTGGTAAATTTGGTACTGAAAAAACGAATATTCCGTGCTGAGTAGTTCGCTTTCTTCTCGTACACCACACCGTAATCTATTTAAATAGAGATTAAATCTTTCCTCTGTAAAGGGAGAGTTATGGTTATATGTAAAGATGGTTTTCTGTACTGTTTCCGTAAAATTGTTTAATGTGTCGTCTAAATCAACCGCTATAATTTTTTTTATCTCAATCACTTCCTTCAGATTATAGCTTAAACCAGTGGTAGTATGGTCAAATTGTTCATAATCCATTAATCTTATCTTCCTTAGCATTCGATTTCTATAACTGAAATAATGGCAATAGATCATCTAATAAGAACAAAAGGGCGCTGGTGATGCTATTGTTTATATGCTGCAAATTAGGGTGTGGCAACGATTCAACTCCTATTATCAGATCTATAAACCTAGAATAGGAGTCTTTTGAGCTTGAGTAATTGTGCCCGCTGTTACGAGCTAATCATCATCTGTTGTCCTTATAGTATTCACTAAATTTGTTACCATTCTGTGACCCTGATATGGGGAATGTGTTAATACTAATCCGCGTATAAACGATGGAAATATTTATTGGCGTTAAGATGTTACTGCTGGAACTACGGAATTGAACGACATCCATAGTTTAGATGCAAAATAGTATAAGGCGTATATAATAATTATAAGAGAAGCGAAAAAAGCTCCCACCGTTTTCTAACGCGAGCTAAAGAGTAAGACGAGAGTTTTCTTGGGACGCCACGTTCTGCAAATCATAGCCATCGTCACCAGGGAATCGTGACCCTCGTTCACTGTAAGAATGTAATATATTGTGCATGGATTATCTCTATTAACCTTGCGATAATAGAGATAATCTAGCTTGTAGAAAGGATTGACAATCAATGAAAAAGAAATCTATCTTACTAACGTTCGCTCTAATTTTCACATTATCAATGCCTACAATGGCACTGGCTGCTACCTCAAGCACTACACTAGAACTTGGTTCAACAGGAGCATCTGTATCGACTCTACAGGCAGAACTTAGCTATGTTGGATTAAATCCTGGCACAATTGATGGTATATTTGGAACGCTTACTCAACAAGCTGTCGAAACTTTTCAAACATCTAAAAAATTGACTGTTGATGGCATAGTCGG
>OMOF01000119.1 GCA_900290375.1 Candidatus Desulfosporosinus infrequens | reverse complement strand
TGTTGCTCGATCGATATACTCACCCTGAAATGGGAATGTTATGGCAGGACGGTTATGAATATGAACGTTGGTTGGAAGTTGAATTAGCGGTTGCTGAGGTTATGACGAAGCGGGGAGAAATACCCATCGAAGCGATGGAAGAAATTAGAGCCAAGGCGAAAGTGAGCTCCAAGCGTGTCTTGGAAATTGAGGCCGTGGTTCGCCATGATCTAATTGCCTTTCTGCAAGCGGTTGTTGAGGAAATCGGGGAGGCGGGAAAATTCCTTCATCTCGGCTTGACTTCTTCAGATGTCAAGGACACTGCCTTAAGCCTTGTTTTAAGAGATTCAGGTCGTTTACTGAAGAAAGATCTTGGAGAGTTTCGAGGCGCCTTGGTCAAACGAGCTTTGGAGAGTAAATATACTGTGATGGTCGGTCGAACTCACGGGATTCATGCCGAGCCGCTGACCTTCGGATTGAAGCTGGCTTTATGGATCGCCGAGATTGATCGTCAAGATGAACGTCTTGATCAAGCCATTCTTACTGTAAGTGCGGGAAAGATTTCAGGAGCAGTTGGAACGTATGCGAATGTCGCGCCTGAAGTTGAAGAGGCCGTGTGTAAGCACTTAGGATTGGGAACAGCTCTGGTAAGTAATCAAATTTTGCAACGGGACCGGCACGCACATTTTATGACTACCTTAGCTTTAATTGGGGGTTCGCTCGAAAAAATCTCAACAGAGATTCGAAATTTGCAAAGGACAGATATCCTCGAAGTTGAGGAACCTTTTGCCGATGGACAAAAAGGTTCCTCCGCGATGCCGCATAAGCGCAATCCGATCGTATGTGAACAGGTGGCAGGCATGTCACGGCTTCTGCGTGGCAATGCGTTGGCGGCTATGGAAAATATTGCTCTCTGGCATGAACGGGATATGACCCATTCCTCAGTGGAACGGGTTATACTTCCGGACAGTTGCATTCTTTTAGATCATATGCTTCGTCAGATGACCCGAGTGATTTCCGGACTTAGGATTCGTGAGGATCAAATGAAACGCAATCTGCAAAGAACCTTTGGCCTGACATCTTCCCAACGCATTCTCTTGGCTCTAGTTGAACACGGATGTATGCGAGAGGATGCCTATGCTTGGGTTCAACAGGATGCTTTCCAAGCCTGGGATAACGGGCTTGATTTCATCGAAGTTGTTTCAGCGGATGCTCGGGTTGTGAAGTATTTGACCAAAGAAGAAATAGAGGGCTTATTTGATTTAAATTATCACCTTCGGCACGTGGATGATATTTTTAGACGACTAGGGTTATAATCCTAGGACACTATTAGATAGATGGGAGGAAGTTTAATGGCTGCGGTTGTGTTAATTGGTTCTCAATGGGGAGACGAAGGAAAAGGTAAGATCACGGATTTTCTGGCCGAAAAGGCGAATCTCATTGTTCGTTTCCAGGGCGGAAACAATGCAGGTCATACTGTTGTCGCGAATGGAGAAGAATTTAAGCTCCACCTTATTCCCTCAGGAATTCTGTATGAAGACAAGACCTGTATCATTGGTAACGGTGTGGTGATCGATCCTAAGGTTTTGTTGGAAGAACTCGATTACCTGGCCAAACGGGGAATTAAAACGGGTAAACTTCTGATTAGCAGTAATGCCCAGGTGATTATGCCCTACCACCAATTGCTGGACGGTCTAGAAGAAGAGGCACGCGGTGAGCATAAAATTGGTACGACGAAACGTGGAATTGGCCCTGCCTACATGGATAAGGCCTCACGGATTGGGATTCGAATCAGCGATCTCCTAGATAAAGAAGAATTTGCGGATAAACTTCGCCGTAACTTAGTAGAAAAAAATAATTTATTTGTGAAGGTCTATGGTAAGGAAGCCCTAGAATTTGAGGGGATTTATGAAGATTACTTAAGCTATGCCGACCGAATTCGTTCAATGGTGGCAGATAGTTCACTGGCGATAGACGTCTGCATTCGCGCGGGGGAGAAAGTACTCTTTGAAGGCGCACAAGGTACCTTACTGGACATTGATCATGGGACTTATCCCTATGTAACCTCCTCTCATCCGATTGCAGGAGGAGCGTGTATAGGGGCGGGCATCGGCCCGACTCGTATCGATCGCGTAATTGGGGTAATCAAAGCTTATACCACACGCGTCGGAGAAGGCCCTTTTCCAACAGAACTATTAGATGAGACCGGAGAACGAATGCGGGCTAATGGACATGAGTTTGGAACCACGACTGGTCGGCCGCGTCGATGCGGTTGGTTTGATGCAGTTATCGCTCGCTATGCTGTTCGAGTGAGCGGGATTTCTGATTTTGCCGTTACGAAACTGGATGTTCTAACAGGATTTGAGACCCTCAAAATCTGTATCGGATATCGTGTTAATGGAGAAATCATTCAAGAATTCCCGCAAAGCCAAAAGATCTTTAAGCAATGTCAACCAGTTTATGAGGAAATGCCCGGTTGGCAGGAAGATTTGACCCATGTCCGGCGCTTCGAAGAGCTACCTCGGGCAGCACAAAATTATATTCTTAGGATTGAAGAACTGACTGGTGTGCCAGCTACATTGGTCGCAATTGGTCCAGGTCGAGAACAGACTATTGTACGCGGTGAAATATTTTAGCGAATAATCAGTTTAACTTGCCTAAAGGTAATATTAAACAGAGGTCTTGACAGATAAGCTATATTGGTGTAATATTTAAATTCGTGGTGTACTTATTTGAGCCATTAGCTCAGTTGGCTAGAGCACCTGACTTTTAATCAGGGTGTCCCGCGTTCGAGTCGCGGATGGCTCACCAGTTCATGGCCCGTTGGTCAAGCGGTCTAAGACACCGCCCTTTCACGGCGGTTACACGGGTTCGAATCCCGTACGGGTCACCATTACTTTTGCCTCGGTAGCTCAGTCGGTAGAGCAGAGGACTGAAAATCCTCGTGTCGGCGGTTCGATTCCGTCCTGAGGCACCACTTTCGTTTTGACGAATAGACGAAGCTTGCTTATATGATAGCGAAGGTGTTGTAATAGTTCATGCGGACGAAAATCTACAAAAAACACTGGTATATCAAGAGTTCTGAGTGTTCCTTTCATGGGAAATTCAGGACTTTTTTTGTTATAGCAATGGTCAGTCCTGCCAATATAAGGTATAATGATGGTGAGGATTAAAATTAAGACGGAAACATGAAGAGGTATTTGTCAGGCTTTATAGTGCAGTTCAGTTGTTTGAAGGGGTCGGAATTAGGTTCTTGATAGATGTTTGTTCTTTTTAATTTGAAGAGCAGTATAAACTGGAGGAATTTTGAATATGAAGCTATTTTTCATATCGGATATACACGGCTCCTTACATTATCTGAGGAAGGCATTAGAAAAGTTTAAACAAGAGAAGGCTGATTATATAGTAATTCTGGGTGACCACTTATATCATGGTGCAAGAAACCCGTTACCAATAGAATATAACCCTGGAGAAGTAGCAAAGTTACTTAATAAATTTGCTGATAGAATCATCGCGGTAAGGGGGAATTGCGATAGTGAAGTTGATGAAATGGTAATTGAATTTCCAATGATGTCTACATACTCTACAGTTTTATATAACGGCAGGCGTTTATTTTTGACACATGGTCATATTTATCATGAAGATAATTTACCAAAACTAAAGGAAGGGGATGCCATTATTTATGGACATACCCATATTCCTAAATTAGAGAAAAAAGGGAACATATTTATAATAAATCCTGGTTCGATTACATTTCCAAAGGAAAATAATCCAAATACCTATGGAATATTAGAAGGAAACTCTTTTAAAATCAAAGACTTAGATGGAAGCCTTTGCAAAGAAATCGAATTAGTATAGAAAAAGGCATAGCTACATCTCGCAAAATAAGCTTCAAGTATTTAAGTGATAATAGTTTGAAAGAAATGTTTTAACTTACTTTAGTTATTGGTTTAGTTGGCTATAATAAAAGTGACCATTATTAATGTCTATAGCTTATTCAGGAAAACAAAAGCAATAATACGGTGCAGAATATTGACCTCATATTATGTCGAAACGTATGGGAGATAGTAAAGCCGGTAAAGAAAGGGATGCATATTGTGGAAAAAGATAAACTCGTGGACCTTATAGGGTGGGAAAAAGAGAGATATGAGAAAATTAAAAGAGAATATTTCAAAAAATATTTATTGAGAAATGGATTAGAAGTCACTGAGGAAAATATTAAACTTGTTGAGTATGATTTTGATTTTAATTCGGATGAGTTAAAACACGAAATAAACGAAAGTAATATGCTCAGTTTGATAACAGATGGAAATGAGGTTACCTCTTACGTGCTAAATGATAATACGATTCAGTTGCATTTTTCAAAGAGCAATTCCATCGAGTTTTTTGTAGANNTTTTTTGAGGTTGACATATTGGATATTTAAGCTTATAATTTTCTTTGTCGGGAAAAGGGAGGCTAATAGTCCTAAAAAGACTGAGCTTAGTAAAACCCTTGTTATATCCTGCGGACGTGGCTCAGCGGTAGAGCATTGGCTTCCCAAGCCGAGGATCGCGAGTTCGAATCTCGTCGTCCGCTCCATATGAAATTTCAACGGTCTCACGGTTTTCAGTAAATGAAAGCGTGAGGCTTTTTTGTTTAGGCCGAGGCTCTGAACGTGGTATCTCGGACTAGGCGATTTTGACTACGCCGAGGCTCTGTTAACACCCATTTCTTGCAAGTAATATTTTGCAGGAGTGATGTTAAATGGCAAGGCTCAGACGAATTGATGGAAAGAAATTTTTAACGCGAGAAGAGTGTGTAAAGGACTTTACGTTGTTTAAACTAGCCCAGGGAGTTTCCGAACGCACGATAAAGGATTACGAGTGGCACCTAGGTCATTTCTTTAAGGAGTTCCCTGAGGGGTGGGGGGATTATACCACGGTTAAGAAGGCAGTAATTCATTATTTTGCCAATGGAAATCATTTAGCTCCGGCTACACACAATATGAGACGTAAGTATCTAAAATGTTTTTTCTCTTGGATGGTACAAGAAGGCACATTGACCTCAAATCCTGTCGATGGCATTCGACAGCGTAGAGAGGAGCCAAGGGTAAGAGAAATAGATGAGATCAAACTCAAAGAATTGATAGCCATTTTTGATCGTAAAACATATTCAGGGTTACGTGACTATGTGCTGCTGTGTCTGACGATCGATACGGGGATTAGGCCAAAGGAGGCACTAGCATTGCTCTCTGAACATTTCAATCTGCGTGGCATGGAAGTACACATTCCTGCAGCAATAGCTAAAACAAGAATAAGTAGAACATTACCTTTGCTTCCCCTAACTGTAGACGGTATCAGAAAGCTTCTTTCCGTACGTCCAGAAAGCTGGGGTAATGCCCCGCTCTTTGCTTCTTCTGAAGGAAAACCCATTGATACTCATGCCTGGACATTAAGGTTACGCCGATATGGAGAAAAACTAGGCTTTAAGATTTCAGCATATGATCTTCGTCATGCTTTCGCTTTAATGTTTTTACGAAATGGTGGGCATGCATTGGCTCTCCAAAGGACATTGGGGCATACGGATCTAACTGTTACAAAAAGGTACGTGGCATTAACACAGCAAGATTTGCGTGAACAGCATACCGCTGCCTCACCGTTAAATTCAATTGTTCAGAAGCAAGACCGTATGAGAAAGTTGAAGAATTAATATTTTTAGGGGCTACCTTACTGGGTGGCTCTCTTTATTTTAGGCTCTCAACGTGGCCCTTCGTCCAACCATACCCTATAATAAAAGTACTGAGCCATATCTCCGTTTAGATTTAATTACTTCTTTAAGCGTTTGTACTCCTCGCTTCGCTCGGAGTACAGTGGCAAAACTTCCTGCGGGAAGTTTCACCACAAATTTAGAAAAAAGATAGTTTGTTTTGTTATTCTTCCTAGGTGAAAATATGGGTAGTAACGTATAGACGTTAGTATCAAGTCTTAACGTCTCAGCTTTAAAGACGATCAAACGAACTCATCAAATATCCTATATAAGAAGTAATATACAGATAAAATTGATGACATTACGTTCCTTATGATTCGTTATGACAGTATTAATTGAAAATAACAGTTAACTCGTACCGGCAAAATAGTTGATATCAAAACCTGGTAACTGTTTTAGGATTTATTTCAATAGCTCCACTGTCTTCTAATTTACTTAAACTAGGATGCTTCCATATCCGATTCAGGTTTGGATCTTTCCTGTTCCAACCTAAGAGACCACACAGATATTTCTTCTCATAATTGCCAAGTGGCTGTTCCAATATTAATGAAGCCATTTGAGCTGCTTTGATATCAATTTTACTTTCCTTTCGTGGAGCCGTTTTAGAATGAATATTTAGGTCAATCGGTTCACCAATTTGTATCCCAGGAAGGTTCCTTATCACCTCATCAATAACCAACGGATTACTTTGAACAAGGAATATTTCTGAGCAGGGCTGTTCATTTCGACCAATACGTTTGATGGCTTGATAGATGTCCTTGGCTATAGAGCCAACCCTAATTTTTTCATATTGTTCGTCAATGAATCCGAAGCCACCAGTTACGTTATCCATTAAAATCTCTTTATCTACTGGCTCAACCTGTGAAAAGAAATGCTGATACGTGGCATAAAGTTCCATTTTCAATATATTGGTGGCAACGATCCAAACCTGATTGAAGTTTCTCCAATGGTTCTTACCAATCAAATTGCCATAATACGTAACAGCAATGTCCTGACCGTTATACTCATCACAAATACCGATATCTTGAAATCCCTGTTTCTTAAGATGAGCTACAATTTCATCTTTTTTATCTTTATGGACGACTACCAAAGTCTTATCGGTGCTGGATTTATATTTCCTAATTGCTTCACAAATCTTCTCAGGATAATCGATAGCATTTATTATACTGCCCTTACTCGTGCTGAACTTTTTGTCCACTCGGATGACCGATTTAGTGTTATCGATTATTCTTGGTTGAACATCTACTGTCATATTAGGAGAGCAGTCATATAGACGATCAATTCCTGCACTTGCATCCAGAATGATATTGTTATGCAGTGACCATAACTTTAGACGGCTGTCGATGGCAGTAATTCGACCCTGGTAAGAAAAGCAAAGAGATGATCCTAGGATGCCTACCATTTCCAGAATTTCTTTAACTGATTTAAGGTCTTTAACTTTGCTTCTACTTGCCATTACATGGTTACGAAATTCTATAAGTGATGCAAGGTCTACAGTTGGCCGACATGCAATTACACTTTTGCTTTTTGCAGCACCAAGGGTAATTTCATCAAATAAACCTGAACATAATTCAGAAAGTCTATCTTGTAGCCAACGGCTTTTGAGAAAGGCAACGTGTTCCAAATATTCAACTTCAGTAAATGTATGAGTTGGAGGTTCAATTTGTTCGTCAATAACTAGAGTGTGCCTTCCTTGTTCAAAAATGGTTCGTTTCTTCTCATCAAGGCATAGGTCTAGATACCTTGAGTGAGTAATTATTACAATTGGATAGCTTGGGATAAGGTCAAGATTTTTTCTGTCCTCTTCCCAGGTATCCCCGGTTATCCCTAGAGCAACCGTTTTCCCAACTAAATTATTAATTCTTGTAACACTATCAGTGACCTCGGGTTTGAACTTTTTTACCAACAGAAACTTACGTGTGCCACCCCTCAGATGGTACACACCAATTGCATTATCTGTCCCAAGAGATTTTCCGATCCCAGCTTCTATTCCTAACACAGTGAACCGCTGGATCCCGGTCTCACCAATAATTAGCAAATCACGAAGATGAGCCATCCGTATATTTTTGAGGATATAATCTTGGTCTGCTAAATCCTCATGCCCAGCTTGGACCGTTTCCTCCAAGTTAATGGCGTAAACAGGTGTATTTGACTCCATCATTTGTTACCTTTTGCTTTCCATAGAGGGGAAGGTATTGACACGTTTTATTAACACGTGGTTGTACATCATTTCCAATTTATTATCCATTACGTACCTCCTTAAATAAATGAAAAGGGGATGCCTTTGAAGGCACCCCAAAAAATAAATCGGATTAATTTTCGGATAGGAAAAGCTGACTGATCTTGCTCAAATATCTTTAGATGAAAGAAAGGGAGTCCGCCATGGACATCCTCTTCTAAACTAATATTTCTCCTAATTTTTTCGGGAACGATCTAATCCCTCTACTCCATAACCATTTCCTTCAAGATATTTATCACATCCACGTATTTTGAATGTTCTAGTAGGTCGTTACATTCGGCTTCAACAAGTGCACGTAGGAACGGCCCTTGTTGTCTGGTTTTTCCATCTGCTCCCATTTCTAATGGGTATATACCTGTTATCTCTCCGAACGATGGTTTATAATCTCCGTCACCATCCATAATATTGACATTAAACCAAGCTCTGGCATCAATAATATCTTGGACACTGACCCCCAATAGTGCTGCATAGTCCTGGTCAGATGCTACGGTTTCAAAGAGGTCTAATAAATGAAATATCAGTTCTCCAATTAGACCTAATGCACGATTAGCTAGATTATATTGTTCCTCAATCTTTTGAACTATCTCCGTTATTTGTCGTTTTTCATAAGAATCATTTTTCCCTTGTTCAATTTCCCAATCCAAGAAAGTGTTTAACTCTTTCAATCCGTTGCTAGTTGCTGACATAAGATTTATCGATTCTTCTGCCTCATTTCGTGCAGTTATCAGGAGATTCTCGACCAATCTTTTCATCAGGCTTTTTCTGAGGATTATGGGGGTAGAAAGATCGATGGCCTTGAAATATGACTGCAAATCATCGGGGGATAACATTTCTATCACTTCGGAAAATTGTGAAAGGGGTGTTATTACGGTTACTGATGGGACTGGTAGGATCGGCAAAATAACCTTGCTCAACATAATATGGATATGGACGATTATTCTCATCAAATATCCCTTCTTTTCTAAAAAATTCAAGCAACTGTTCGGGTTTCATATTATAATCACGGGCAACTTCTTCAAAAGTGAAATTTTTGGCTGGTTGATTCAAATTCGGTATTAAAACCTGTTTTGGATTGTGTTTAGAAGTTTTGTTCATTTTGTTTACCCCTCCCATTATTAGCCTTAAATTTGTGTTACTTTTAGGTGAACCGTGCTTAACTTTTTTCATTTTATTAACCTCCAAAATATAGAATTGTGTTTAACGTTTTTAATTGCTAATGAGTGACGGCAGAAGAAAATATAAATCTCAAACAAGATAAAGTTGACCACAATCATTTTCGTAAGGCACAGGATGAAGGTTGAATTTTTTACTTAAGAACAGTAGCCCTTTTGGGGTTATTAATGTCACTGCAAAGACGTGAGTTTTGCCATTAATATATTTCGTCGTAAATTTGATGTTGAAGTAACCTCTATCAAGGTATTTCTGGTAAGGGGTTGTCTTATTCTTTTTGAGGATCTTTTGCTCTCTTAAAAACTGGAAGAAATGTCTTTCTCCTATACCGAAGAATTGACCAGCAGTTCCAATCGTACTGGCATTGTCTGCTGAGAGAAACTCGTCAAATGCTTCTGCCTTTAGAAGTAACTTTTGGTTCTCTTCAAACAGACTTTCTGCCAAACATGATAACTCACCCATTGTTTGTGGGATAACAAATTGTGGTCGGGGTTGCACAGTGTAGGAACCAGTTTTCCGAATGCTAGGCAACACTTCATGGACGATCCACCGTTTGAAAGCTTTGGCTTCTGGCTTGCGACTTCGAAGAATGAGAGAATACAGTCCAGGTTCGGTTACTATCATCATGTTTTGATTTCCTCCAAGGGTACTCACACTATGAGTATCCTTTTCATCGTCATCAAGGCCAGCAACGACTCTGTCTACTTTTATGATTCCTAACACATCACAAACGTCTTTAGCCACGAACTTCGGTTCACCGTTGATCATTACGACTCTTACCTCTGTACCTTGATATTGAAACATTTGTTGTTGTGGGTTGAGCGTCATTAAATTCTGCATTTTAAAAGTCTCCTTCTTAATATAAATTTAGAGTGTTTACCACAGCCATTTGCTTTTTGAAAGATTGATCTCAAAAGGGCAAGAAAAAATCCGTCTGGTTTCAATACCACACGGTCTAAGCTCGTTAGGCTTGTTTGAAGTTTGATTGCCTAACATATGAAGTTTTAGGTTTTGATTATACGGCTCTAAACGAATGTGTTTGAAACTTCTAAAATGGAAACCTCCATTTCTCAAAAGATTAATTGGGATTTCAGGGGACATCACCTCCTTCAAAGTCCCTATAATTGGAGGTGCTATCGTTTCAAAGTAGGGGAATCTTCCTTTTCTCTAAATATTGCTTTTTTACCCTACACAGTGTCATTATCTAATTTCATCCAAAGGTCACTGAATCCATATTAGAAATTAATGGTCGGAATGCAATCAATCGTACCTAATACAAATTTAGTTAGTGAAGAGGTACTGATCACAGATAGGGATTCTACCGCCGGAATCTGACCATTTGGAAACTCTTCATTGAGGAAGTTGTCGTTGATTACAGAGCCTTCTGTGCTCACTGGTGCTGTTTAAACTGTATTCAGGCTGTGTCAATTGGTATAACTATCGATTTCTACGTTGCCGTCTTCAATCGTTTTAGGACTGTTGTTCGTTCTTGTTTATTCATCTGCTATAATCCCTTTTGCTTTTAATAACTCTTAGGAGAATATGTCCTTACACCTTGTCATTGTCGTAGTACGTCCTAAAGTCACTTACAACCGAAAACATTTTTTCAAAAAAACCTCTGATGAAATGTCTTCCCCCCAATAGCGCTCCCTAGAGATAAATTTAATTTTTCGTTCCTTTTTTCTTCTAGGTTAATTTTTTGCCTCTAAATAGGTTATCCCTCATATATCACCAGAAACTGACTCCTTTCTAAAATATTTTCTCAATGATGCTCGTCCGGGTAGATCAGAAGCTTAGCAACTTGCTTAGATGTTACCGTCCAGTTGTTGATCACATAGGGCATTCCATAATGCTCCTCATATAGATCACACCAATAGGCAATGATCTCCCTGGAGTTCTTGAAGATCCGTTTAACTGGATCGGCACTGATCCCACTGGACTCACCGTCAACTGCACAACGATGTAGCCCCCCTGCTCCCTACGAATCATCCTGTGGCTTCTCCATACCTCCAGATGTTTGTTCAAGGATGCTTCGCTCAGCATCAATAGCTCTAGCAACTCCTGTTTAGTAACTGGAGCATATTTCCCGAAGTTTAGGGTTTCCATCTGGCAGAAATAGTACCAGTTCAAAGGCTTTAATTTTCTGAGTAAACAGGCACGTTCATTTCTTGTCATAAGCTACTTCCTTTCTTAATCGTTTTGCCTCTCAATAGGTAATCACCCTGAAAATTTATAAAAGTTGCCGTGATTTAAGAAATTTTGATATTTTTTTAAAAAGGGCAAAAAAAATAGACCACCAGTAGTATAGGTACTACCGATGGTCTTTCAAAATGAACGCACTGTATTGATGCATTAAATTAGAATAATGCGAATTAACTACTCGGCTTGCAAAAGGCTATTTTCCTAAAACGACCTGCTCTTCTAATTGCCGATAACCTTGTATATCAACTGGTAAATAAATTTTGTAGTTACCTTGATTTATAAGTTTATCAGTATAATCATCCCAAGCATTTGTTGCTTCATTCTGTCCTTTCGGAATCGACTGTAATATAGAATTTTTTAGTTTTCCCCTGCCTAAAAAAATCTGAGTTATGCTGATTATCCCTGGAGAGTTGATGTAATCAGATGCGTTACTAAAACCATTGTCTTTAATAGTTTTGTTGTAAGTAATTTTGGCAAAGTCACTATCCTGTAACGAGTCCATCGATTTTTCCTGTTGCACCAAATAAGATTTAGCTTCTTCAGCCGTTACGGTTTTTCCTTGCTTTTTTACCTCATTATCTATTAAAGCATTCTTTACTAACAAGCCTAGTGCAACTTTCTCATAATAGGATTCGTCCTGTGGTTTTTTTATATTATTAACATAATCATTTTGCTTAATTATTACTTCTTTCGTTAGTTGTAAACCAGTTATTTTGGTATCTCCCACCTCGGCAACTACATCTGGATATTTAATGTTTTTTATATTATTGAGTTCAGGGATTTCTATGTTAGTAGTGCTTCCGACAGTACCTTGAACAACTTGGGTGTGGTTATTGGTTTGCGGTGACATGCTTTGTAAGGGTATTTGAAGTTGTGGAATATTGGTTTGTGCTTTTTGTTCAATTTTCTGGTTACAACCAGACGAAAATAAACCCAAAAATATTACAGGAATAGCATATAATAAAATCTTCTTTAACAACCAAATTCCTCCTTTCGGTATGAATTATATCATTCATTCAAAAGTATTTAACAAAAACCGCTAGTCACTCGTATCTTATTACTTCGTATTATCCTACAAATGTGCATTAATAAAACCCCAAGAACAATCTCTCTATGTGCCATAAACCCCCATTATTAACTAATGATACTATTCAACTAAAAACCTTCAATTCCTTTGCGAAAAATACTTTCTCGAAAAAAAGAAGGACCACCAGTAGTCATTTTGCTACCTTGGTCTTTCTTAATCACTTCAAAAATATCATATTTGTTTTTTCTCTTGTGGTTTCTTAACCGCTCCAACCTTAGCAACAGCCAACTCTTGGGCCAAAGTTTTGTTTTCTTGTCTTAGTTCCTCAACCTTGGCAAAGTATTGATCCTTTTCCTTGCCCAACTCATCTTTAAGTGTCTGAGTAACTTGTAATACTGTCTTTTCAGCATCGGTTTGAATCTTTTCTATCTGAAGCTGGTGCAATTTTTCATTTTGCTCAAGCTGATTTAAACTGCTTCGATGATATCGAACCTATATAACTTTCAATCGGGAGCTGTTCTTTCTTCATACTTAGAGAGCAGAATGCCGTCTGTTAGCAGTCAAACGACCGAAATGGCAACAACAATTGCCCGTGAACCAGGCAAAAAGGCAACAGCGTTATTCAAATGAGAAAAACGCTCTCCCGCGTTTTAAAAACTTGAGAGAGCGTTGTTAATATTTCAAAACAATGAAGCCCCTTATTAGCACCAATTGCACTATGTACTAAATAGGTCTTTATCGAAGGTTAAGTTGCCATAGTATCAACTCGTCTAAGGTGTAGCTACTGTCACCGTGCAACTAGCGGTCTTATCACCATCTTGTGTAGTTGCCGAAATGGTCGTTGTTCCTGCACTTACCGGGGTTACTACTCCATTGGTAGCTACAGTAGCTTTCCGACTGTGAGGGATAATGTATTGGATTAAAGCTTATTACTTAGGTGGATTTTGGCTACCCCAGTTCAAGAGAACAGATCCCATCTTCCAGGTTTGGTCTGAGTTAGAGGATATCCCCAATTGTTGTTGGTTGATCACTGTTCCAGAGTCTATTTTATAGCTGTTATTTGCAGTAGCCGATGAGGTGTTAGCAACATAGGTTACGTTTCCATCTGCCAAAGTAATGGATACTGTGCCATCGACACCTGTTGTCAAAGCAACGACTGGTGAAGTGTTGTTATTTAGATTAGTAGCAGTTAATCCCGTGACTGATACACTTGAGTAGGCAGGAGAACTAGCTAAGGTCCCAAGATTGAAAAGTGGAACAGGTGTATTGACTGTTTGCATTGATGGCGAAGAGGTCGTTCCCATGTTAACACTTCCAGTAATGGTTTTACCGTTAACCTGAGTAATCCACAAGCCCGTAATCCCTGTTCCGAGATATACGGTCATGTTAGAAATCGGATCTCCGTACGCATCCTGAGCAGTAAAGGTAATATTTTGTGAGCTACCCAGGACTTCACTAACGCTCGACGGACTAACTTTTGTAGCTAGGCCACCGCTCACCACTGCTGTAAAGTTAGTGGTGACTGTTGCGGTTTTGCTATTAAGCGAGTTGCTAATAGTGATTATCGGAGCTTCTGAATACTTGTCACTGGCATACACTTGAGCAACCTCGACAGGTGCGAATACACCAGCAGCTAATGTCGATACACCTATTGAATAAGAAGCAAAGCTATTACTATTATTTGCGTAGTAACTGGCTACCATGGGCTGCAATTGACCTTTAGAATTTACATTAAAGCCGAGAAATTCTTCAAAGTTATTTGGCAGGCTAGATGAAGGCAAAGTCCACGAGGCAACTTGTTGAACAAATGATCCTGTAGAGCCGACGCTAAATACGTTAACTCCGATAAAGTTAGTCAAATCCGACAGATTTTCCTCAATTAGTGTAGCGGAACCACTTTGCGAACCAGCCATGTAACCAACAACCTTATAACCTGACTGAGCTTTCCAGAGTTGAACGGTATTAACACTAACCTCGCCAGAACTGTTCACGTTGACAGTTACGTTATTAGGCATTGAAGCAATACTGAAGCCATCCACATTAGTAATTACGCCATTTTCATTTGAACTCATGTTCATTGTCAACCCTTGGCTAGGAACAGTAATCATAGCTGGGTAAGAGTTGAAGGGAGCTGCCACGAAGGTAGC
>OMOF01000143.1:478-1014 GCA_900290375.1 Candidatus Desulfosporosinus infrequens | reverse complement strand
TGCATGCGCAGTGTGCAAGTGGGGACGGTTCTTACTTGCCAACCCCTTGCTTGGACTGCTGTAACCCGTTTGCCCCTCGTGGTGCCTTTTCAGCTAACTACGATCCGACTTATTTGCGACGCACTTATCCCACCGAACAATTCCCCCAGTTCTTTAAGGTTCAGTGAAGAATCCCTCCGTAGGATTCGGATTATTTCATTTCGACGTGACCTATTTTCCAGTAATTCCTCTAGGGTCAATCGCTCTTCGACTAATATTTGTTCTATGCGTACTTTGGCCATCATAATTCCGTTTATGTAATCATTATGTTCGTAACTAGACTCCTGCTGTTCTTCTATATCCAGTATGTAATCTTCGAACTCTTGATATTTGTCTACAAACTTCACATATTCAGCTACTGACTTCGGTTTATTACCTGAAAAGTAGTTCAAGATCATACTTGTATCTAATAAACCTAACGCATCCTTGGTCTTTCCAGAGTATATATTATAACTGCTCCATTGAAACTCATCTGGTCTTTCTACCAGCTTGGCCTT
>OMOF01000143.1:0-468 GCA_900290375.1 Candidatus Desulfosporosinus infrequens | reverse complement strand
CCGCACCTCTGATAAGTGCGATTAAAGTATGAGACATAACTTACATTTATGCTCTTCATCAACTTGGAAATGTCGTTGCCATTATCGTTTACAAGAAGGTGGATATGATTGTCCATCAAACAATAAGCATAAAGTAGGAAGTTATACTTTTCCCTAGCCAGCGCAAGTGTCTCTAATAACTTGGTCTTGTCTTTATCGTCTCTAAATATTTTCTTTTTCTCATTTCCCCGCTGCACCACATGATAAGTAGAAAATTCGCCCTTAACCCTTTGCACCCTCGGCATTTACATCCCCCTTACGGATGAGTATATAGGTAAATTATACCATTGTATATTTGCTCATGCAAGCACGAACCGTCCCTACTTGCACCCCTACTTATTCTTAACCGCTGCCTGAGCTACTGTTAAACTTCAATTTAATTTTATAGACCTTAATGAATCCCTGATGATAACTAAATTTCTTGTACAC
>OMOF01000249.1 GCA_900290375.1 Candidatus Desulfosporosinus infrequens | reverse complement strand
AGGAATTCTTTTCTATAATGATCGTCTCAATCTCAGGCACTTCCGTCGAACGAAAAAGACCCAGTGTGCCAAACTTAGCGGTTGGCACGCCTTTTTCCAGGGGGAAATCCTCTCGCAAGGCATACCCTAATCCCATGGTAACCCCACCCTCGATTTGCCCTTCAATAGCCTTAGGATTGATGGCCCTGCCTACATCATGCGCTGCCACAACTTTTTCTACTTTCCCCTCTTCATTTAACAAGACAACTTGAGTGGCGTAACTGTACGCCACATGACTGACCGGATTCAGCTTATCTGAACCCATGGGATCAGTTTTCCCTAAATATTCACCGCTAAATTCCCGCTCTTCTAACTCCTCTAAGGAAGATTCAGACAACGCTTGTTGCAATTTGAGAGCGGCCTGACGTGTTGCCTCACCGGTAAACATAGTCTGGCGCGAAGCGGTTGTCGTCCCGGAATCAGGCGTCAGTGCTGTATCCGGAGCCCCAACTTCGATGAGGTGCGCTGGCAACCCCGTGGCCTCCTGAACCATCTGAGTAGCCACTGTGGCAAAGCCCTGCCCAATGCAAGCAGCACTAGTAAGTACCACTACTTTTCCCTTGCAAACGATCAGTTTAACCCGCCCAGTATCGGGAAGACCAACCCCAATTCCCGTGTTTTTCAAGCAACAGGCAATCCCTGCAGCATGAGGGTGGGATTCATAGATTTCACGAACCGCAAGGAGAGTTTCCTTAATAGCCGTCCCCTCATCGGTAATCTGTCCCGTCGCATTAATCATGCCCGGTTCCAGCGCATTGAGGTAACGAATCTCCCACGGTGAAATTCCCACCTTTTCCGCCAAGAGATCCAAGTTAATTTCTCCCGCAAAAGCAGACTGAGTGACGCCAAAGCCCCGGAATGCTCCAGCCGGAGGATTATTAGTATAAACACAATAACCGATTATATCGACATTAGGTATCTGATAAGGACCACTCGCATGAGTGCAGGCCCGCTGCAAAACGGCTGTGCCTAGTGAGGCATAAGCCCCCGTATCGGCGACGATGCGGGCGACCATGACGGTTAATTTCCCACTCGCATCACACCCAGTCGTGATATCTAACTCCATAGCATGTCGTTTAGGATGAACTAAGATACTTTCCTGGCGGCTAAACGTGAGTTTCACAGGCTTTTGCGTTTTCATGGCCAGCAAGGCCGCATGATGCTGGACGGTTAAATCCTCTTTCCCACCAAATCCACCGCCGACCAGCTTACTGATCACGCGCACTTTTTCCGCTGGCAACCCAAGCATCGCCATAATTCCATGTTGGTCATCATAAATCCCCTGATCAGCGACATAGATCGTAATTCCGCCGTCTGCTTGAGGAATAGCCAAAGCACTTTCTGGTTCCATAAAAGCATGTTCTGTCGGTGGAGTTGAATAATGGTGTGTGACGACAAACGCCGATTTCGCCAGCGCTTCTTGAGGATTCCCTCGGTAGATTTTCGTCGTGCTCAACAAATTTCCTTGCGGATGGATGCTATAAGCCTCCTCCGCAAGCGCTTGGGTCGGACTGAGTAGTGGTTCAAGTTCTTCATAATCAACCATAATCAAAGCCAGAGCCTCACGTGCTTGTTTTTTAGTTTGAGCCGCCACTAAAACAAGGGCATCTCCGATATAACGTGTTTCTTGACCGACTGCAACCAGAGTCGGCCAATCATGAAAAATATGACCGTGATCATGGTCACCTGGGATATCCTCCGCTGTCAAGACAACTTCTACACCAGGATAGACACGAGCCGCAGCTATGTCAATGGCCTTCACCAGTGCCCGAGGATATTTGGTCCTCAATACCGCAGCATAGAGCATCTGATCAACCTGCAGATCATCGACATACTGCCCAGTTCCCAATACTTTCTCACGAACATCCACGCGATGGATACTTGTCCCAATCCCAGCTCCGGATTGGGCGTTCGCTTGGAGTTCTCCTCGCAACACTTTAGCCGCGAGCAGTATCCCTTCTTCAATCTTCACATACCCTGTGCATCGACAAATGTTCCCGCGAATGCTCTGTTTAATTTCTTGGGACGAAGGGCTTGGCACCTTATCCAGTAATGCTTTGGCACTGATAACCATCCCCGGTATACAAAAGCCACATTGAACAGCTCCTGCTTGGCCAAACGCCCAAACATAAGTTTCTCTCTCGCGCTCAGATATCCCTTCCACCGTCAAAAGTTTTTTCCCTGTCACCTTAGCGACGGTCAATAAACAGGCTCGCATCGCCTTGCCGTCCACAAGGATCATGCACGCGCCACAGGCCCCTTCTCCACACCCATTTTTGAGAGACGTAATTTGGGCCTCATCACGCAAGAACTCCAGAAGGTTTATGTCCTCTTGTACAGTGAACACTGTGTCGTTAATGTCAATGTTAAACATTTCCCTCCACCTTTCTCTTCAGAAATGGCTTACGGGATAAATATATCCCGGTGGGTTTTGCTGCCAGAAGCATTTGCCATCGGCTTTGGCGTGCCAATTTCTAAGCCCGTTTTCAGGGTTTCCCCTTTAAACTGAGTTGTAAAATCTAGGATGGTTGTAGTTTCCTTATTTCTTAATAAATGTACCAGTCTTGCCGTTAATCCCGTCTTTTGCTTTTTCAAGAAGCGTAATAAGAGCTGTGCGATTGTCTCCAGAAGATGCAAAATCAACTGCTGCCTGAACCTTTGGTAACATAGATCCAGGTGCAAAATGACCTTGCTTAATGTATTCTTTTACTTCTTCTGTTGTAATGCTGTCAAGCCATTTTTCACCAGGTTTTCCGAAATTAATTGCCACTTTTTCTACAGCAGTCAAGATGATCAGGAAGTCAGCATCAACTTCCTGCGCCAAGACACTGCAGGCAAAATCCTTGTCTATGACAGCACTTACGCCTTTGAGATGATGTCCTTGTCTGATAACAGGGATACCTCCACCTCCGCAGGTAATGACAATCTCACCAGAATTCAGTAAATTTTTGATTGTTTTAATTTCAATGATTTCTTTAGGAAGCGGGGAGGCTACAACCCTGCGATAACCTCTTCCCGCGTCCTCGATTACTTGAAAGCCTTTTTCCTTCGCAAACTTAAGTTCTTCTTCGTTCATGAAATGGCCAATCGGTTTTGTGGGATTTAGAAACTTAGGATCATCCTCATCCACCCGAACCTGAGTGATTACTGTGGTAATAGATTTTTCTATGCCGCGGTCCAGCAATTCTTCCTTCAAAGCATTCTGCAAATCATAGCCGATATATGCCTGGCTCATTGCGACGCAGACTGAGAGGGGAGTGAAAGTTGGATGCATTGAATTTGAACGCCCATAGACATCCATAGCCTCATGAATCATTCCAACCTGTGGCCCATTCCCGTGGGAAATCACTACGTCGTGTCCTTCTTCGATCAAATCAGCAATAGCTTTGGAAGTACTTTTGACTGCGATCATCTGCTCAGGCAGATTGTTACCCAGGGCATTTCCGCCTAAGGCTATAACAACTCTTTGTTTCATGATGCTAATTCAGTCCTTTTAATTAGTCTTAGGCAAACGTCTTAGTCAAACTTTCTTTGCTTGGCAGATTTCTCCAAGGTGCTTAAAGTAGCCTGTGGATTTTTAAATTTGCTTAAGAATATCATAGCAGCAATAACATAAGGCTTGTAGCTTGCTTGCTTGTAGAGCGGAATACGATAGCGGTCAAACACGCTGGCATCGACTTCGCCTTCATCACAGCTTACACCCGTGATATCCGCAGGCAGACAATGCATATAGGTGGCTTTGCCAGCCTTTGTCAACTTCATCATTTCTTCTGTGCAAGCCCAATCTTTATGCTCAGCGTTCTGGGCCAGTAATTCCTTTTCAAGGGCCTTGATCCCATCCGAATCGCCGTTACCATATAATTCAGTGCGTTTTTCCATCGCTACAAATGAAGCCCAGCTCTTTGGATAAACGATGTCAGCATCTCTGAAGGCTTCTGCCATGCTGTTTGTTTTTGTGAAAGATCCTCCTGATTTTGCAGCATTTGTCTTAGCAACTTCTTCTACGTCTGACATAATCTCATATCCATCAGGATGGGCAAGAACTACGTCCATACCCATACGAGTCATTAAACCGACAATACCTTGAGGCACAGAAAGCGGCTTTCCGTAGGAAGGTGAGTAAGCCCATGACATGGCAATTTTCTTTCCTTTCAAGTTCTCTATACCACCAAATTCATGAATGATATGCAGCATGTCGGCCATTGACTGAGTAGGGTGATCTATATCGCACTGTAGATTTACTAGGGTAGGTCTTTGCTCCAAAATTCCATCCTTATTTCCTTGCTGTACAGCCTCGGAAACTTCACGCATGTAAGCATTTCCCTTGCCGATATACATATCATCACGAATACCAATTACATCTGCCATAAAGGAGATCATATTTGCAGTTTCACGAACTGTTTCGCCATGAGCTACTTGGGATTTCCCTTCATCCAAGTCCTGAACCTCTAGTCCAAGAAGATTACAGGCCGATGTGAAGCTGAAACGGGTACGGGTAGAGTTATCACGGAATAAAGAAACCCCAAGTCCGCTTTCAAAAACCTTAGTAGAGATATTGTTTTCTCTCATAAAGCGCAGAGCGTCAGCAATTGTAAATACAGCTTCCAACTCATCATCTGATTTTTCCCAAGTCAGGAAAAAGTCATTGTTGTACATATCTTTAAAATTTAAATTGTTTAATTTTTCGATGTAATCATTCAATGTTTTCATAAAAAATCTCCTTTATTAATTAATGATTCCCCTGCAGAAAGTCTAAAATGATATAAAATATCAAGTCACTGCAATTATT
>OMOF01000530.1 GCA_900290375.1 Candidatus Desulfosporosinus infrequens | reverse complement strand
ATCAAAGGCAATAATATTTTGGATAGACCCTATTTTACTGTCGATGTAAAGTGTTCCATACTGATCTGAAGCAGCCATCTTATCTATGGTCTCTCCAGATTTGCTTAAGGTGCTAACGTTTTTCATAACATTTATTTCCATAAGTCGTTCGGTCGATCCTGTTTTCACTGTGAAGTACATTAGATTGGTTGAGGTTGAGACTACGAACTCTTCGAGTTTTCCACCTGCTGGGAAGTTGCCAATCGCTTGATTCAAACGATTATCAGGGGCTGTATCCTCATCACTACTAGGAAGTTCAAGCGAATATAGTTCAGTATTCTGGGAATTCCCAGATTGCTTAAAACTCTTGTCAACATAAAAATAGATTAAGGTACTTCGGTCAGGCAGCCATTGGTACGAGATAACACCTAAGGCCTTATCATTTTTAGAAGGCGATGGCTTTTCAAATACAACTTTTTTCTTTTGAAGGTTGTATATTTTGAGTGTGCTATTTTCTGTATAGGCCAAATAATCCTTGGCGTAGGAAATTTGGACATTAGTAAAGCCATAACCAGGGATGATTGTTTTAGCTTGGAGTGTGATCGGTTCATTACCTACAGGTTGCATAACCTTTTGAATTTGGTAATTCAAAAAGGAGTAAGCTCCAAATTGCAGGAGGAGTGAGATTAATGTCCAGACCAAGAGAATTCGTAGTTTCTTCTTCATGAATGAGTACTCCTTTATTAGCAAATATTGCTGGTACTTTAAGGGGTAACGACAAAGCCGGTGGGAATGTAGCGTTCGCCAAAAATGTCCCAAAGCTTATTCGCGACTTTGCCATTATAAACAAGTTCTGAAGAAGAACCACCATCAAGGTTGACTGCGTTTACGGCATGATAATCATCAAAGACATTCATGAGGTCACGTAAGGTGGCTCCGATACTCCAAGTCGGTTGCCGACCGTCGATGACCACGAAAATAACAGTTCCATCGGCCATTTGCCCAATGCCTGTCCGGGGAGCAATCCCCCAACCACCGTCTCCGGAAATTACAGGTTGACCATTTACGATAAGATTAGGACCAAAGGTAACCGCTTCGCGAATGTGTTTTTCCGCTATTTGGTTGGCAGTCATATTGCCAATGATCAACTGCCCCTGATCATTAAAGCCAACGATATTAACAGCCTTATCTCCCACATTATTATGGACTAATTTTCCATCATGGACCGTTAACCCATCAGGAAATGCTCCGTTTCCTTTACCATTTGGATCATAGAACCCACCCGCATTTATGCCAGCAACCGCTCCCACGTCCTTTACAAGATCGCTGACCCTTTCTCCTGTTACCCCAATTTCTTTGGTAACCGCCACTTTGATTCGTTTCGGGTCCTTGATTAGCATCACTTTCCCTTTAAAGCTTGGACCTTGAATATCTTCAATGGTAATTCCCGAACCTGCATCAGCCATCATCTTTGTACGTCCAATTGTTTGACTAGTACTTATTCCTTGAGAATTATTAAGGTTCATAATCCGATCTATTTCTGCTTGGGACAGGAAAGCCTTGACAACCTGAGGATGGCGTGATGTGTAAATCGAGCCAACCGCCACCACTTTGAGGGCCTGAAAGGGACCCCAGAACAAAACAAAAGGAGCAAGTATTATCGCTAGGATAAGGTTATAACCCAAAAAAGCGATAATAATTTTCACTCGAATGCTGCGCTTTATTTTCATTAATAAACTACCTTCTCCTTTTTTTATATTCTTACCAACCTTGAGGTTATTGTTTAACTGCCAAGATACGCTATTTTAACACTCGAAGATTAAAAAAAAATTAAAAAATGTTGAAAAAATGTTGAAACTTTAGTCAACATTGGCTGAGCAAAAAGCTCAGCTTTTTTCAGTTCTTATGTTTGTAATTCATTCTGGATATAAATGGATCATCTACCAACAACCTTTACTATATTTTATAAGTTTTCAGATGTTATGATAGCCCCATCGCTTGTCCCCGTTTTAAAGCGCGAGAA
Source organism: Candidatus Desulfosporosinus infrequens (assembly GCA_900290375.1). Classification (GTDB taxonomy): domain Bacteria; phylum Bacillota; class Desulfitobacteriia; order Desulfitobacteriales; family Desulfitobacteriaceae; genus Desulfosporosinus; species Desulfosporosinus infrequens. Next base: position 1,751 of record OMOF01000530.1, on the reverse strand, counting down.
TTTAAGAACATAACAAATTATTTAACAAATATAATTAAAGGAGAGAAAAACAAATGCAAAATTACACAATTACAAAGTACTTAATTTGGACACGTCGCAAATTAATGGTTATCGGCACATTGGCTCTCGTGAACAGTGTGGTTTTTGCTCCAGTAGCCCAGGCTGCAACACTGAAATTGGGCTCAAGCGGCGCTAACGTCCTGACACTACAAAGTGAATTGGCCCATTTAGGATATTCTATCGGCACTTTAGACGGTATCTATGGTCCTAAAACATTGGCGGCCGTGGATGCTTTCCAAGGAAACGATCACCTTAAAGTTGACGGAATCGCAGGTCTTTTGACCCAAAACGCCTTAGAAAAAATGCAAACTCCCTCAGTACCTAGCTCAAGCTCTACCGAGATCAGTGGGATTGTGTCAGAAACAAAAAGATTGCTTGGAACGGCCTATTTATGGGGTGGAACGACCCCGGCTGGTTTTGACTGTTCCGGTTTTACCCAATATGTCTTTGCGTCCCAGGGGATTGAGCTTCCCCGCATCAGCCGAGATCAAGCTAAGATAGGCACTGCTGTACCCTACAATAACCTGCAACCTGGTGATTTAGTTTTCTTCTCATTTACTGGAAACGGTACGATTAGCCATGTGGGGATCTACCTTGGCAACTCGCAATTCATTAGTGCCACTACCCACAAAGGTGTCACAATTTACTCATTTACTTCTTACTGGTTAAACGCGTACATAGGTGCTCAACGAGTTCTGTAACAATAAGAATGATAAGACTTGACCACAACTAATTCATTAAAAGAGACAGGATACGCACCATCCTGTCTCTTTTTGATAACACATGTTCTCTGACTTCTGCATATGGACTTTGAGTGCGAATGACTGTCTTTTTTAGATTTTAATCAAAATTTAATAATAATGTGGTTAAATAGTTTATTATATCTAACATTGGGAAAGGAAGCATTTTCTCTGCGCCAAAATCTATAACAGGCATTAACAATCAGAAAGCTGGCCGCGATGGTTACGTTGCCAAAGTTAACCACTCTATACCCCTGAATGCTGACGGGGCAAGTCCAGACTGCGGTGATGCAATATTATTCCTTTTGGCCAAGCGTTTCCATGAAAATTGAATAGAAATACTTAAATTAAAGAAATCCGTCCATCTTCTTAGAATTTTAACGAAAATTAAAGGTTAGTATTATATCATAACCTATGGATTCTTCGTTTAAATTAAAGTATAAGGAGAAAACCCCTAGAAAAGGAGGATAATTTTGCATCTATGAATTGATTCTGACCAATGACATCCAAAATGAAAACAATCAATGGCAAGAATTTATGCATAGATTTGAGTATTATTTAAAGGAACACCACTACCCCAAGCAAAAAACTTCTATGGAGGCGCTATAATTTGTCATTCGACATTCGAGGATTCCACATTTTTAATCAATTCGCAGGCCATCACGCGTTTATTGATAACAGTTTTGCTTTTTTTGCGCAATATGCACTTGAACTCTATATCGTTCTCTTTCTTATCGCCTGGCTTACCCTGCCAAAGTCTGAAATTGAGCAACGTCACGCTTTAGTCATCATGGGTATAGCAGGCGTGTTAGGGTTAATGATTAATGTCATTGTATCGCACATCTATTTCCGGCCACGTCCGTTTATGGTGCTCGCAAAAGGCACGTTTACTCAGCTTATTCCCCATAGTCCAGACGCTTCCTTTCCGAGTGATCACACGACTGGGAGCTT
>OMOF01000377.1 GCA_900290375.1 Candidatus Desulfosporosinus infrequens | reverse complement strand
GCTGGTAGAGCATCCGACTCTTAATCGGCAGGTCCCTGGTTCGATCCCTGGGTGGCGCACCAATACGCTATAAAAGTCTTGTGTAGTAAGCATTTCGGGTTTCCGAGATGCTTACTTTTTCGTTATTTGGACAGTCTCAGACCTTCCGATTATTTGAAGTTTTTTGCCGAGTCGGAAGGTCCGAAATCATATCATCCGATTACCGTCTAGACGTAAATTTTTACGAAAGGATGGGTAAGAACATGAAAAGAATCCAAATGAAAAATTCAAACGAAAGAACTATTGCTGTAGCATTTGAGGAATTTATTAAGGACTGTAAAGTTAGAAATCTGTCCCCACGAACCATTAAATATTATTACGATTATATGGCTCAGTTCACTAAATTCCTTAATACTCGCCAAATCGTAAACACCAAGGAAATCAAATATCAGGTGGTTGATGATTTTATCTTGGCCTTAAAAGATTCAAATTCCTACAAAGATATTACAATTAATACTAGCTTGAGGGCAGTTAGAGCAATTGTCTATTTCTTTCAAATGCGAGGATATACTGAAGAGTTTAAAATTCGTCTCCTGAAAACCGATAAAGAGATGAAGGAACCATACACTCAAAAGGAACTCAGACTTTTGCTAAACAAAACTAAAACCAATGAATTCAGTGAATATAGAAATTGGGTAATCGTTAACTTTTTGCTTGCAACAGGGGTTAGGATTGGAGAATTAGTAAGTCTCCAGGTTAAAGACATTGACTTTGATGAAGCTATCGTTAAGGTAAAGAGGGGCAAATCACGAAGAGAACGCCATATCCCATTGGCAAAAACTCTAATGAAGATTCTAACTCAATATTTATCAATACGACAACCATCAAATGAATGTGATGAATTATTCTGCAATGCTTTCGGTAAAAGACTTCACGAAGATGGCTGTCAACACGCTATTGCCAGCTATAACATAAAGCGAGGGGTAACCAAAACATCTGTCCATTTATTCCGTCATACCTTTGCCAAAATGTTCATTCTAAACGGTGGTGACGTTTTCAGATTACAAAAGATTTTGGGTCATAAGAGCCTTGATATTGTGAAAGAATACGTCTCAATGTTCAGCAATGATTTACAACAGGACTTTGACTTATTTAATCCCCTTGAACAGCTGACCGAATCAAAAACTGAGATAAGGATAAAATAAGGCACAAGTTTAGAGCAGAGCTATAAGAGGTTAAAATAATATCTGCACTGATTGTCCCCTCTTAAATGAGGGGGCTTTTCTTTTTAGTGGAAAAATGACAAGCATAGAATTATAGTCTTACTGATGAGCAGAGCAAGTTAAACGGGGGAGCTAAATCTTTGACAAAAGTTTGAATTACAGGCTTGGCATAAGTGTTTTCTCCGACTATCTACGGTTAGGTGCTTAGATTGACGTTCCGATTGTGATCATCTAGCTCACATGTATTAGACGTTTACGATTTACAACATGTTTACCACGACGACCACCCTATAGAATTATCCAAAGTTATACCGTTAAGACGTAAACCAACGTAGCTCAACGCCCGAACCGTTTCTCTAAGGCTCATGAAAGTACTTAGGCAACAGACTCAGTTTGATTTGCCATATTTCCATTCTCACTCGACAATCTATCGATTATGGTAAGCATCACTGTGATAGCCTCAAGTCATTGCCAATAATCTCATCAGAGATTGTTCGGGTGCGATTTAGTTAAAGTGGATACGCTTCGTCTAAAGGGTACCATAGGAAAATGGAGATCAGGTCTTTTACGATCAGTAAAAGTATACCAAGCCCTGAGTGCTTGGTATCTCTAGGATCTAGAGGACGCAGTTTTGGTCAGTGCGACGGGCAATATTTTCTTGATGCAATCCCGTGGATAAATATCAAAATTGCGAGCTTATGTGTTAGATTGTCGGTCAAGCATAGTTAAATTCGAAAAGCACCAGTATGAAAGAACACTCTTCCTACACTGGTGCTTATAAAAGCTCTTTTTATTAATTTAGGTTTAGTTAGTCTGTCTGTCCGACGTATGTTTCCCCGGGGAAACATGATCTTGCGCTAGTTTGGGCCATTTGCCTGAGCCGCTAAGAACCTAGACAACCTCAATACTTAACTCAAAGGGAGGCTTATAATGTAATAATCATAGCATATTCCTAACTATATTGCTATATTTTATTACTATTTTGTATATGGTTACCATAGGAGCGAGCGTAAATCGAAAACGCTACCTTTGGTGGTATCCTTTTAGGTGAGCGTTGGGAGCCATATTGGTATCCTCTGAACTGAGCGAATCCAGTTAAAGACCTATAAACAAAAAGTGGAGTGTTCCACACCTTTTAAAGAACACTCCGTCTGTCTCTTTAAGCAGCTTCAACCCCTATAATTATTCTCGGAAAGCCTTTGCAAGCTATTCCGAACTTCTCCTTTAGTTCATTATTCAGGGGTACTCGTATCAGAAGGTATTTATCGTACATGTCAGGTAGGATTCTCTTTATTTGAGTCTCTTTAAACTTTTGCTGTCCTCTAAAGTGAAGCTCGATTTGTTCTAGTATCTCTTTCTCTGTAGTCCATCCTTTTTGACGGATTAATTCTAGAGCCACCCGTTCCATTTTAGAAGTCACTTCCTCGTTGAGCTGAGGTATAGCTTTTCCAGCCATTTGGGGAAATACTCGGTTAGCTTCAGCTTCACCAAGGGCAAGCAGCAACATTTCTCTGCTAAATCCTTTCATGGTGAAGCCTTTCTCTTTAAATTCAATAGCTTTGGTTGTACTGAAAGCCAAAGATTCAACGTCATAGGATGGGATAGAATAAAATCCGACCCTGTATTTGTGGTTGTGCTTAGTAGCTTCATCGTTTGCCCGTTTCAGGAAAGGTTCTGGTATCTCTCCTTCCGAAAGTTTATTAACTAAGCCCAAGTAAGTTAATGCTGCTAGGTGAACAGAAATATTCTTGCTATCCTTCTTCAACTTTCGGGCTAGTTCCCGTATACTCACAAAGAATACTGGCCTACCCGATGAGTCGGAGAATGTTTCAGTGTAGATATGGTGTTTTGCAATTTGGTGTAGAGTGTCAATGAGTGGCAGATAGTTCTTTGCCAACTTGTAAACTTCAGGATAAAGGACATGAATAGTTGGGCCGTTAATAAGTTCCTGGTTACGTTCCAAGGCTTCTCTCTGATTTTTCCCCCATTCGGTTTCGGCAAATTCGACCTTATACACCTTTCTTAGAAAATTAAGTGTGTCAAATTGGTTGAGACCCGTCAGCTGTTCGGTTACATCAATTATTGTTCCTTTAAAGCCACAGTTACTGCTGCTACAACAGTAGATATGATGGCCTGATTCCTCGTTGATAATTATTCCAGCACTAGGGTTATTATCTTCGTGTATGAGACATCGGAAAGATTTTTCGGCTACTCCCAAGAATTGGTGTAATGGCTGCTTCTTCAGGAAGTCCCACACTTCTTCTTTGGAAAGTGTTATCGGTTGAGGGTTTAGTAATTGGTGTAATGCTTGGACGTTCAAAGTCTCGATTAACTCAATATTCTCGTTGGTATGCAGGGGGTTATTAGTACCATCAATAACCACTAATTTTATACGTTGGTGTTTATTGTTGGTACGAAAACTCATATCAATGGGTTCCACTTCTTCCGGTAAAGCATCATGAATGTCCTCAACCTTATATCTGTGATTATTAAACTCAATAATCTCTACCAAGAACTTGTTATCAACGTCTTTACACCAGTAAAAACCGGGTACTCTCATTAAGTTACAAGGCTTCTGTACTTTGGGGTCTGCATTAAAATGCTTAACAAGTCTAGCTTCACAATCTTTAAACTGTTCGATTGTTGCACCTTCATGAAGTAGCCAGTAAACGTGGTAGCCATTCCTAGACTCTACGATAATTGATGGTGTTGGCTGAAAGTCTTGAATGGCAACCATCGATTGCTGTTTAAAATCGTCCACAGCGTTCATTTGAGGTAACTGATCGTTCACTTTAGGACAATCTAAGTCGATAAAAACGGCATTTATCTTGTTAATATCACGGTTCTTATAGCCCCCACCGTTAACGACAAAATAAATCTCGTAGTCTTGCTTATTGTATTGTTCCAGTACATTTGTGCTGTTTTCATTAAAGAGTCCGTTTATTTGAGGTGATGGCCTTCCAGTTTTGTAATGGATACAACTAAAATTGATTGTTTCTTTACCGAAAATGGCATTGAAAAATTGTTCTGATTTTGTTGTTCCGTCAGCGGATAATTGCATTTAATGAAAATGACCTCCTAACTTTATTTGCGATTGAAGTTTGAAACAAACACTACACGATAGCTTGAAATTGAATCAGTAATATAAAAAATGACAGAGGAGATTGCTGGTGGCGTTATTAGCACATCATCCTCTGTTTAAAGTCGAAACTTCATCTACTTTACTAATTTCAGAGGTGGATAATATTTTTGGCCTACCAACTGACCATTTTCATCCTCACTAAGTGTTACCATACAGCCCCTGAGTTCTGGGAAACATTCTTCAGCTTTATTCCACATCTGAGTTTTAAGTTCATTATTTTCTTCGATTGACTGAAGATAGAAGTGCCACATTGCATCCATGAATGGGCAATCATCCTCAGGTTCAATCTTGTAAACAAAAATTAATGCTGTTAAAAAGCTATCATCTGGTTTTCTTTTGCCTTCAGTAACTCTTTCCATATAATCTTCTCTATAGCGTTCCACTTCTTGCATATTAGCGTTGAGAATTTGGGCAAAGTCATGGTCAGTAGTAATAGATTCATAAAATGGAAGAAGCATTAATAGTGACCTACCATAATTTGCAAACATTTCTTTGTAATTATGCTCCTGGGCATCGAGAANNAGGATTAATCTCAAGGCATTTTCTAATTGAGGACTTTTCGTGCATCACCTGATTGAATGCTTCAAAGTATCGTCTAATCTCTCTTCTCATCTTCGCAAGTTGGTTATTTAGTATTTTTCTATACAATTCCCTCCGCTGTTCCTCAGTAACTCCAGGTTCATATAACTTTAGGAACCGCTCCGCGTCTTTAGTTCCTAAAAGATTTTGTAGTTCGTTGATATTCATTAACATAATTTAAATCATCCTTTCGTTTCTGCTTATTTCTGAAAAATTGATTACGATGCAAGTATCAATATAGAACCTTATTTAATTGTTCTAATACATTCATCCCTCTGATTAGCAAAAATCTAGTTCAATTCATTTGTTGCATTAAATTACCTCCTTGTAAGATAGATATAGGGTTGATGGTTTAAAACCAACCCGAACGTTTCTT
>OMOF01000141.1 GCA_900290375.1 Candidatus Desulfosporosinus infrequens | reverse complement strand
GCAACCATGCTGGTTTCAGGGGCGGTGTTTATCAAGCTAGTTGTCGCTATACTCCTAAATTTCGAATGGGGTTTCATAAAAGCTATGCAGGAAACCCCTACGCCTTCAGGCTAGGGGAGGAATGCTGTTACGCATACCCTAACCGGCCGTCCTCCTCAACGTCCACGGGTATGATGACTTATATAACGTAGCAAGTTAATGCTTAGTCTAGTCAATATGTGGCTTATAGTTTCCCACAAGCCACTATCCCTTTAGGGTAGTGGTTATTGACGGCGTCCTCCTGTTTCAAAACACCTTCATGATGGCATCCAGTATTCCAAGATAACCATCATCTGGAATCTTCTCACCTTCTCTTCACAACTAGGCTATTTCATTTATAGGCTGATTTCCAACCGTTATAAGTGTTGCGTTACTCTTTTTAGCTTCAGTAGATCTTAGGCTCGCAATCGTTATCAGTTGTTCCATTGTGCTCCATGGATCATCATCACGTTCTTCATGCCTGCGCCCTCCAGTTACTCCTGCCGAAACACTTACATCTATGTCGTGGGAAAAACTGTGTTGGCCTACAATATCCGTTAACCGATAAGCTAAGGCTGCTCCTTCGTCCAAGTATGCTGGTAATAAAACTGCAAATTCATCTCCTCCAAAACGGCATAAAAAGGCCTCCGAAGGAGTATTTTCTCTCAACAATCTACTTACTTCGATCAAAATAATATCCCCCACTGTATGACCATAAGTTTTATCAATTACACCAAAATTGTTTATGTCAAAAAAAACAATGCTGATTTCTTGCTTATCTTCCAGAAGTCGAACACCGTGATAGTATATGTAATCACTCCTATAAAGTCCAGTCAGCAAGTCAATATGAGACCCAAGCTGAATTTCGAGCAAGTTGCGAGGTAGAATACCGGATAACCGTCCTTCCTCTTGAACTAATACGGCTTCCACTCCTGTATCCTCAAAAAGTTCTTTGGCTTGCCAAAACGATATTTCTGCGGGAACTGTTNNGCGTCGGCAATGATTCTATTTGGATGTGTTCTCATGAGATCCTTGTATGTTATTACCCCAACCAAATTACCCTCGTCCATCACCGCACAACAGCTATTGTCCGTTTCCAATAAAAACGCCATAGTCTTGGACACTCCATCCAAAACATCGACTGCTGGAAATTCTTTTAAATAAATATCTGCAACTCGCTTAATATTTATCATAAGTCGATAGATTTGCTGACGTGCACAGTTATATTAACATGTGCTTTGATAATCGAGCTTGCATCAACAATCTTCCCCCCCTCTTCTAAAATAAATTTACTTAATTTCTCTTCAGGGATCATATTCATAAGAGCATTGCGTACTACGATGGCCTCAATGACTGGGTGGTCAACTTTAATGATCTTGTATTGATCCGGACTGAGGACATCAACCATCCTTTTTAATGCCTCTGGGCCTATAGGTGCATTACGACCCACAATTACAACATCTTGCATAGGAGGCATTTCAAATTCAGTCAGATGCATTTGGATTTCTGCTTTCTTGGCTTCTTTCATAACGTTCATGGGTAACCCTCCGATTTCTTTTTGATTGTCATAACTAGTTTATTGAAAAAGCCTTTGATCCTTCTAAAAAAAACACCGCTTTGGTTGCGGTGTCTCAGTACGTAAGATTAGCAACTAGTTAACAACTAATCGCACAGTTGACTGTATGATATCAACATCATCCCTAGCATTTTATGCACCCCTTGAATTTGAGTGGCAATTCGAAAGCTTTTCGCCCGTGATCATGATACTCTGTTCATTAGTGGTATTATAATCCACTATTTTACATATTTCAACATATTTTCGAAAGATTATGACATAATACTCCTCTAAACTAAATTCCCTCACTATGCGAAAAGATACAAAACTCAAAACAATAGCTTTAGCATCAAAATATAAAAGAAGATTCCCCATCCAGCATCGGATAGTAAATAGATCCGAAGACTAATGTTTACCCCTCTTAATTTAGAACTGCGGAAGAATTCTCCTCCAAGTAAGCCACCATATTTTCTGCAGAAACAGGTTTGGCCAATAGAAATCCCTGCACTTCATCGCACCCCTTAGTCCGCAAAGAATCCAATTGAGCCTCAGTTTCCACCCCTTCGGCAATTACTTTTAGACCTAAATTTTGGGCCAATTGAATAATAGTTAAGACAATAGCTTGTCCGTCTGTATGATGATTAAGTTCAGTAATAAATGAGCGATCGATTTTAATAGTATTTAGAGGAAAACGGCTCAAGAAACTTAGAGAAGAAAAGCCCGTGCCGAAATCATCGAGGGAAATGTGTATTCCCATACTCTGAAGTTTTCGAAGTGTTTCGACGCTTAAGTCTACGTTTTCCATACTTAGGCTCTCCGTAATCTCCAGTTCCAACCACTTAGGGGCCAAACCTGTCTCGTCGAGCATCCTGACAACCTGACTAACCAAATCTTTTTGTCGAAATTGATACGCCGAGAGATTGACAGCGACACGTATAGGTGGATAGCCCAAGTCCTGCCAATGTTTGTTTTGAGTACAGGCAGTACGCAAGACCCATTCTCCTAAGGGCAGGATCAGACCGCTGTCTTCAGCGATCTGAATAAATTCCCCAGGAGGCAAAAAGCCATGTTTCGGATGTTGCCAGCGTACCAACGCTTCAACTCCGGTGATATGTCCATTACTCAAACAGTACTGCGGTTGGTAATAAAGGACAAACTCTTGCCGTTCCAAAGCTTGGCGCAATTCATTTTGCAAAGTGAGGCGCTCTGACAAACGTTTATTCAAAGCCAACGTATAGAAATGATAATGATTGCAGCCTTCTGCCTTCGCCTGATGCATAGCTATATCAGCATTTTGAATGAGTATCTCAGGATACTCTCCATCTACCGGGTAAATTGAGATTCCCAGGCTCGCTGTCAGATAAGTTTTCTGTTCCCCCAATTGAAATGGAGCACTTAGGGTAGCCAAAAGTTTTTGAGCGACTTGTGCGACGTATTGTTCTGAAGGCAACTCTGACAACAAGATGAGAAATTCATCTCCTCCTTGTCGAGCGACCGTATCTTCTTGATGCAGTGAGCGTTTAATGCGTTCACCAACCTGACAGAGCAAATCATCTCCTGCATCATACCCGAGCGTGTCATTCACAAGTTTAAAATCGTCTAAGTCTAAGAAAAGCACACCTACTTGTTCTTGACGACGGCGAGCTTGTAGAATAGCTTGATGTGCTCGCTCTTTAAATAAGAGACGATTGGGTAAATCTGTAAGAACATCATGATGAATTTGATGGGACAAGCGACGCAAAAGCGTCTGTTTCTCACTAACATCGTGAAAAACAAGGATCACTCCAAGCATCTGTTGGTCTCGATCACGAATCGGGGTTGCTGTGTCCTCAATGTGCAAGGTCTCACGTCCGCCACGTTGCCTCAACATGGCATGATCGGACAAGGCGACGGTGCGCTGTTCTCGAAGACATTGCCGTACCGGCTGAGCTAGAGACTGCCCAGTTATTTCATGGCAGATATCAAACACACATTCAATATCTATACCTTGAGCCTCCTTATTCGTCCAACCTGTCATCGTTTCAGCCACGGGGTTAAGATAGGTGACGTTGCCTTGGACATCCGTCGTAAGTACGGCATCCCCAATGGAAGCTAATGTCACCTGAGCGCGTTCTTTTTCCAGCCAGAGTCTCTTTTCGTCCAAGACACGTTGTGTAACGTCTTGTTTTACAGCAATAAAATGCGTAATCTCCTGGTCTTCCGCTCTCACTGGGGTTATCGTCATTTCTTCATTGTAGAGTGTTCCGTCAGCGTGGCGGTTGATTAGTTCTCCATGCCAGATTTGACCAGCAAGGATAGTTTGCCACATTCGTTCGTAAAAGGCGTGATCTTGGTAGTCCGAATGGAGGAAACTCAGATTCTTCCCTAGCACTTCCTCAAGAATATTGCCACTTAGGTGCGCAAAGGCAGGATTGGCCCATATTATTTTGCCTGCTCGATCCGTAATGATAATGGCACTTGCTACCGCCTCTAGAGCTGTGTTCAGAAGACAAAGTTGACCTCGATCTTCAGCAGTCCAAAAGGCCAAAGCAACTTGGTCCGCGAAGGATTGCTCACGGGCTACCCTTGGGGGATCAAAACACGCCTCGCTCCCTGAATACAAGGCGAGGACCCCCTGACGTTGATTGTGAATTTGCAAAGGGAAAGCTGCCATTGATCGAAGGGATAGCAATTCGTAGATTGGCCACCAAGGTGTGAACAGAGGATCGTCCGACATAATATGTATTTGCGGTAGGCCAAACCGTATCGCCTTACCAAACCCGCCCTGTCCATCCGGAGTGTCGTCCCAACGGATATGGATCGTCGAGAGCAGCTCTGCTGGTAGTCCAGTTTGGGCTATGATATTGACGGAACCGTCTTGTGCTATCAGCCCAATGACTGCCAGTTGATATCCAAGCGTCTGAACCAATTCATCACAAATGTACTGCAAGGTGTCTGACAGCGGTTTTTCAGCCAAGACGCGCTGGGAGACCCCATAGAGAATGCTTTCACGCTGTTCCATGTATTTGAGCTGCGTAATATCCCTGAGAGTGGTCAGTATCAGCAAAGGATATCTACTTGTATGAGGTAAAACCACGCTACGTATGCTCAACCAACGGGGTTCTGGCAGAAAGCGATGAAGGGTGCGAGGAATTCCCCTCTGGTTCAAAGGCAAGAGCAGTGTTNNGCCCCTTTTCATCAAACCAAATCGTGGGTTGATTCTCATAAGGTCCAGCCATCAGCTCAACTAAGGTGGTCTCTAAGATGACTTCTGCGGAGCGATTTGCCTTTAGAATTATTCCATTTTCATCTTGTAACAAGAGTCCGTCCATGAATCCATCATAAATAGTTTCGCAGACTTGTTCTTGCCGTTGACTTTTTGCCAACCTTTCATGCACTTCTTTCCACAAGAGAAACTCCCCCGTCTTAGACTCATTCATAAAACACCTCTTCCCTCAGAAAAACGTTTGTTGCCTTACTCCTTCTTACCCATCTCCACTAATTTTTCTGCCTTATTGGCAATCTGATGATGTTCTAGGACTCTGCTTCTTATTCCACTCGTACTTAAGTATATACAATTCACGTTTTACAAGGAGTTCCATTATGGTAGGTGGAACCGGGTTCTCCTTTCGCTAAAAGCAGTCGACCGTGAGCATCAATTAAGTCCTTATCAGTCAATTTCCCGACGGTTAAAAAACCCGTAGATAGAATTTTTAATATAAGTTTCAAGATCCCTCACCTCACAGGGACTGATTTCATTCTTCCAGAGATAAATTCTTCCTTTAAAATTATTAATTAAGGCAATTCGACATAGACTACACACATAAATTTTTATATTAACAGTAACAGGTTCTACTGTTGAATCTAGAGTTTCTGGCTCTTAAGGTTTAGCGAAATTTCAGCCATCTGGGATCTGTTTCAATTATCGAATCCCTATTATTTATCACAATTATATAATATATCAACATTTTCCACTAATTCTAACACTGATAGTTTTATTTCTCAACGATTTTGCACAACAAGTGGTTTATGAGCTATTTATTAGAATACTTTTACAATTGTCAAAAGGAGAGCGATAAAAAATGGGAATAATCAATAATAGAGTCAGTATGAATGTGAAACATTTCAGGAAATTGAAAGGCTTAACTCAAGAAAGGTTAGCGGAGAAAGTCGAGGTGAGTCCTGTTTATATTAGTTACTTAGAATGTGGATCAAAAGTCCCATCTTTAGTTTTATTAGCAAAGATAGCTGATGCTCTAGAAATTGATCCGGCTCTACTGTTTATACAGGATGACGATCCTACAAATTTAGAAATCAAAAATCTAGTAGGGACGGTATCCGGTTTGGAAAAATCTACGATTCAGTTTATTAATGAGATGATTATTGCTTTTTTGAACTTTAAGAATTCTACCCACGACTCATAAAAAGATCCTACTGTTTCCTCTGACGCCTAAAACTGAAATAACTCTGCCTCAAAAAAATAAACACCCTGATCATACATAGGCTACTTTGCCGGAGCTCCGAAGATTGAAGGTATTGTTTACTTTTAAAATGGGAAAGTTCCGCCACGAGCTCACGGTCAAATCGGCAAGTGAACTCTATCAGCTAGTTGATGGTTATTCAGATCGAGGGATAGTCGAGATCGATTTAATTCTGATGGATATCATAATGCAGGAGTTTGATGGGATTGAGGCATGCCGGAATATTAAGAAGAGAGAATGGTTGGCAGATATAACAGTAATAATGGTGACGGCTACAACGGAAAAAGATAATATACAGCTGGCTTTTTCCGCCGGAGCTATGGACTTCATTAAGAAACCTCTCGAACGGGTGGAGTTGTCAGCGAGAGTGTGTTCAGCATTGAAATTAAAACATGAAACCGCTCGTCGAAACGCCCGGGAAACTGAGCTGCTTGAGGTCACGCACCGATTGCAAGCGACAAATGAGAGATTGCAGAAAGATAGGCTCAACAGATTTTTACTGCTGAGCCTATCTTAATATCCCCGCCTCACCAAAGACACCCCCAAATCCCCCAACATACCATTCAAAGCCGCCGGGTGTGTTCTGGACGGTCTATTGTTGGCGTCAGGACGGTGGGACAAGACTACTTAAGTTCCAAATCCTGATTAGCATTGTTTTTCATCATCATTTCTTGGTATTTATCTAAAACAACATCCAACTCCTGACTTGCAGTTATGACTTCATGATCTGTATAAGATCTACCCTCTTTTAACTTGATCATAATTGAACGTAATTCTTCGATTTGTTTTATTAGTTCTTCGAGTTTTCCACTTATACTTACCACTCTCGGGTCCTTGAGTTCTATATCAAAAGCAATACCTTGCTTTGAGATTCTCTTTACTTCTATCTGTTCCTGTACCATGAGCTTCAATTTTCAGAACATCTTCTTTCATAACTAAATTGACACACTTAGACAGTTTAACTGGCGTTTGACAGTAGGAAAAATTTTAGAGTATAAATTAGAATACAATAACCGCTTTTCT
>OMOF01000202.1 GCA_900290375.1 Candidatus Desulfosporosinus infrequens | reverse complement strand
AAAAAATATAAACTAAAATTAAAATATAGAGAGTTTTAGAAGCTGAGTGTCTGAGAAAAGGAGCTAATATCTTGTTAAAACTAAGAAATTGGATGCTAATAGTTACTGCGTTGATTGTGCTGCTGTCTACTATGGCTTTATTGACAAAGGAGTTAATGGCTGCCCCAGAGGATGAGAATCAAAATCCTTCCATAATAATTAAGGCTAAAGGGACCTATGGAAACTACACCAAGCAAGGTGCTTGGCTCCCTCTCCAGGTCGAGGTGGCGAACCAGGGAAAGGATCTTCAAGGAAGTTTAAGAGTGATACCTAATGACGCCCAATTTGACACTTTGGATTATGTCAGTAGTGCGGTGCTTCCTCAGGGCTCGATTAAGGCCTTTAATTTTTACCTACCAGTACAAGGAGCATTAACTAGTGTAATAATTGAGCTTACCAGCGGAGATAAAGTCATAGCTAAACAGACTGTCAGTTTGATTGCTCTTAGTAATAATCAATGGGTGATTGGTTTGCTTGACCGCTCGGAGGAAGGATTCAGCTCTCTCAGCGGGCTTAAACAAACGAATTGGTTGACACCAGAATTATGTACTGTTAAAAATGCAGATTTGCCAGAAAAGGCGGAGTTGTTGAATTTATTTAATGTCCTGATTATTGATGATGTTAATTTGAAGCTTACGCAAGGGCAAGCCACTGCGCTAACCCACTGGGTCAGTCGGGGGGGAATCTTGGTGGTGGGGGGAGGTTCAGGCTGGCAAAAGGTGCTTCCAAATTTGCCTCCAGAACTCCTACCAGTGAAGGTTTCTGGAGTTGAAAATATTACCCTGAGTGCTCTCCCTGGCAGCTTAAGTGAGCCTGTCAGTGAAGCTTTGTCAGGTCCTGTCCAAATAGCCGATCTCCAAAGTTCACAAGGTAAAGAGCTCTTCTCTGAACAAGGACATCCTTTAGCGATAAAGTCTCAATTAGGGGATGGGCAAGTAATATACTTAGCTTTCGATCCAGCCCTGGAACCTATTTCCAACTGGTCAGGAGCTAAGGTGCTTTGGAAAGATCTCCTGATCAATGAGAAATCGGATCTTGCGAATGGTTCAGTATCTAGTCAGTTTGGAGGCTCTTTTTTCAATGGGCAATCAAATAATTTAAATGGTATAGCTAATGCTTTGGGAAATATTGAGGACATGGTCCTGCCTTCCCTGCGTAATATGGCACTGATCCTTGGTCTTTATATCTTCTTAGCTGGTCTTGTCAACTATCTGGTTTTAAAGAAACTGGACAAACGGGAATGGACTTGGATTACTGTACCCGTTTTGGCGATAGTTTTTGTTGGGTTAATCTATTTTACTTCCTTTAAAACTCGCCCTGCTGAAGTCATTTCTCATCAGATTAATATTGTTGATGTTAAACCAGGGACTTCTTTAGCTAAAGTTACAGCGATTACAGGATTATTCGCTCCGACCCATGAGACGTACCATCTTCAGTTACAAGGCAGACAATTAATAGGTGCTTTGCCCAATATTGATGGAGGAATAGGGATGGGCTCTGGAGCAACAAATCAAAGACCTAGCGCTAATATTAGTGTGGAGCAAACACCGGAACAGACGAACATAGAATTTCGTCAAATGCGTTCTTGGGTCATGAGAGGGTTTTCTTCGGTGGGAGATGCTTCCCTTACTGGAGCAATCAGCGGGGAAATCACGTATCAAGATAACAAATGGCTGGCCACGTTAACGAATAGCACCCATTACAATTTTACAGACGGAGTGATTATCTCTTCCGCGAATTGGTTTGCTAAAGTTGGTGCTCTCAAAGCAGGGGGGGAAACTCAAAGGGAAATTGAAATGAACCAAAATTCTACGAACAATAACCCTGGAATGCCTTTAGCCTATCAAATATATAATCCCCAGCTTAATTGGCAAGGTCCAGGAGCTCCACCGCGCCAGCAGGCCAAAGATATGATGCGACAACAAATATTGGAAAGCCTGATAGGTGACGGGGGAATATCGCCGTCAGGGAGTAAACTCCTCTTTCTGGGCTGGTCAGTTGAGCCTTTTCAAGAGGGATTAAACATTACCGATAAGGATGTCAAGAAGTACTATACTACGCTGTTCGAAGTGCCCTTGACCTTGAAATTTGACCAAGACCACTTAGAAGTACCTGAAGGAATCCTTGCAGGTACGTTGTTAAGTTCCCAAAATGTTGGGTTTGGCCCTGGGAGTATTATGATGCAACCCAATTCAGAGGCAATTTATCAAGTGGAACTACCATTAGGGAAATTTAGTGAAATGCAGTTGAACCTTCACCAGAGAAATGGCTCCTCATTTTCAGCCGTCAACGGTTCCTTTTACAATTGGGAAACAGCGTCTTGGGAAGATATCGGTATGACTACAGACAACACAGTCATCAAAGAGCCGGCCAAATATATCAATGGAGACCGCTTGGTTCGATTCAAAATATCAAATCAGTCCCAGTCCCAAGCACAATCGCAGCAACAGTTTAAGTCACAGCCACAACAACTGCCACAGCAAGAGTTTTATGGGATTAGTATTTCTCTTAGCAGTAGGGTGGTGGCTAATAAGTGATTAAAATTGAAGGACTTAAAAAAAGTTATGGAAAAACGCAAGCTCTTAAAGGGGTCAGTTTTGAAATTGATCAAGGCAGTATTTTCGGTTTTGTTGGTCCAAATGGAGCTGGGAAGACCACGACGTTGAAAATTCTAGCTACCTTAATGGTTCCGACCGAGGGTAAAGCCTATATTGATGGGGTTGATGTGACCAAACATCCCAAAAAGATCCGTGCTCTGATGGGCTATATGCCTGACTTTTTTGGGGTGTATGAGCGGATTAAAGTGACTGAGTACTTAGATTTTTACGCTTCCTGCTATGGGATCTCGGGAGGAAAACGAAAGAGCATTATTGCTGATCTCTTAGAGCTGACCGATCTTGGGCTAAAAGCAGATGCTTATGTAGATTCTTTGTCCAGGGGAATGAAGCAGAGGCTGTGTTTGGCGCGAAGTTTAGTTCATGACCCTAAGGTGCTTCTGCTTGATGAGCCCGCCTCAGGTTTAGATCCTCGGGCTAGGGTGGAGATGCGCGAGTTACTAAGAGAACTTAAGAATATGGGTAAGAGTATTATTATTTCTTCACATATTCTGCCGGAACTAGCTGAGTTGTGTACGGAAGTTGGAATTATTGAAGGTGGAGAGTTGATTGCGGTCGGCAGTGTGGATGATATTACTGCTCAACTTCAACAGGAAAAGTTGATTCAAGTCAAGGTTCAGGAAAAGATCAGCGAGGCTAGAGTTTTAATTGAAGAGAATCCTTGGGTAGCAGCTGTGAATGAGACCGCAGATGGTGTTTTACAGGTTCGTTTTTCTGGTGATGGAGAGGAACAACAAAAGCTACTGCGCGCTTTGGTTTTAGCTGAACTCCCGGTCCTTTCCTTTGCGGAAGCCTCCAACAGTTTAGAAGATTTATTTATGCAGATCACCAAGGGGGTTGGACGATGATTGTAAATCCAGTTTTAGCTAAAGAATTGCGGGATAGGGTGCGTACCTGGCGTTCGCCGTTTATAATGACGATTTATTCGCTGGCCCTAGCGGGGATCGGTGGTCTCAATTATTATTTTCAAACCATGTATAGCTTTGGTGGTACTCAGGCTTTGCGCTTGGGTTTGATGACCTTTGCTTTCCTAGCAGTTGTGCAGCTCATTCTAATTGGGTTTTTAGCGCCCGGAATGACAGCTTCAATCATCAGTGGGGAAAGGGAGCGGCAAACCTGGGCGCTCTTGCTGGTGACCCGACTTTCTCCTCTGTCTATTGTGGTAGGTAAACTTTTGTCCGCGATCAGCTATATCGTGTTGCTTATTTTAGTTTCGACGCCAATCTACAGTACTGTTTTTCTGTTTGGGGCAGTTGACATGCGTAACTTACTACTGATCGTTCTGGTTTCCTTGGCAACGACCGTGACCCTAGCTAGCATCGGTCTCTTTTGCTCGGCCCTCTTTAAACGGACGATTACGGCAATTATCATTAGCTATCTACTGACCTTTTTTCTTTTTGCTGGGACTTTAATTTCAGCCGGAGTGATACAAAGTTTGGATAGGGAAAAATGGTCAAGGTTAAACCAAGCTCCGCCAACCCCTTTTATCGTTAATTTCAATCCTTTAGTGGCCTTAGGCTCGGCCTTGCCTGAGGGGGTAGAAGTAGTACCTTTTTCTCGCACCGTTGTCCGATCGACAGCTGTGTTAACCATCAATGGTCAAACTATGTCTACTCAGGTAAAGCCGGTTGAACCCCGGCCCGTCTGGCAGGTTAATCTTATGTTAGATGCCCTGATCAGCTTGGTTTGCCTAGGGCTAACGGTTTGGCTAATTCGTCCTCTGCGAGCAGGGAACAAGAAAGGGGGGTAACGGTGGAAGCTGTAACAGGGCAACACCTACTTAAGGCTCTGAAGCCAGTTCTGAGACATATAAGTTGGCAGTACTATGTTAAGTGGCTGGTTAGAGGGCTTACTATTTCTTCTGGGTCTGCTCTGCTCGTGTTCATGGCCGCCCGAATGTTCCCTATCTATAATAGTAGCTCCTGGGTGGTTGGTCTGAGCTTGTTACCATTACTTTCAGTCATGCTCAGAGCGTTTAGGTTGCGTCCTGGTTTGTGGGAAGCAGCCTTAAGGGTGGACCGAGCAGGGCTGAAAGAACGTGCGACGACAGCTTGGCAATTGCAAGATGCTGTGGATGGTTTAGCCCAGCGCCAGCGCCAGGATGCCTTAGAGCATCTCAACGGGTTGGCGTTCAAAAAAGCACTACCTTGGCCTAGGTACGGCCAACAATTGGGAAGACTAGCCGCCCTCTTGGTTGCTGTTCTTGTTTTGGCTTTATGGCCAAACCGGATGGACGAGATCGCTCGCCTTAATCATGAAGCGAAAGAGGAACTGATCGCAACCCAGGGTGTGGTTCAAAAGGTCGAAGAGCAATTAAAGAACGATCCCACAATCTCGGCTGATTTGAAGAAACAACTTGCCGATGAATTGACAAAGTTACAACAGGAATTGAAGAAAGCGAAGTCTTTGGAAGAAGGCGCAGAGACTTTAGCAAAAACCCAAAAGGAACTGACGACAAAGCTAAGCCAGACTGAAGAGAAGCAAAATCTTGATAAGTTAGCTTTTAGGTTACAGCAAAATCCTGCGACTAAAGGAGCCGGAGCCGCATTACAAAAGCGAGATGTTGCAGATCTTAGGCAACAGTCAAGCGAGCTAGAAAAAAAGATCAAGGCAATGGAAGCCGCGGAACGAGAAAAACTGGCTAAGTTTTTTGAGGAGATAGCTAAATCTCAGGAAAAAGCGGGTAACCCTAATCGAGCCGGTGATTTAAACAAAGCCAGCCAGGCAATTGGCTCTTCAGGACAAGCCGGGGCTGAGGAAATGGCTAATTTGTCTGAGCAACTAGCTCAGCAACTTGCCTTAGAGGAGGCTACAACTCGTTTAGCGGGTGATTTGACCAAGAGCCTCAGTAGTGCCAAAGAAAAAGTGTTGGCCACTGCCAATCGTATAGGAGCTGGAACTGTCCCTAGCGGAGTGGCTAATTCCCAAGGCTCTAATGGTTCCGATAATCCCAGTCAGACCGCCAGTAGTAACAAGGCCGGAAATAGTGGAAGTCAAAGTGGAAACGGGAATGGAAACGGAAACGGAAACGGGAATGGAACCGGAAGCGATAATAAAGATAGTGGAAATGGTAATGGAAATGGAGCAGGCTCTGGTTCGGGAACAGGGACTGGGTCAGGAACGGGGAGCGGCAGTGGAACAAGCGGAGGTTCAGGCGGGAGCGGTGGTGGATCCGGTGGAGGTTCAGGAGGCGGCGGTGGCAGTGGAGGCGGGAAAAGTGGCAATGATGCTGGGAGCGGATCGAGCAACCAGACTAGTAGTATGAATGGGCAAACAAAAGTTGGAGCTCCCGGCTCCAGCGGCATAGGTGGAAATGGGGACAGTCGTGAAGGTCACTGGGACCAAGTTTATGTTCCCAGTGGCAGGGTCGGCAACGCGGGNNGTTAGGTGGTTCGGCTGGTAATAACACAGGAGATTCAACCATGGTTGATGCAGCCGGCGGTTTAGCTCAGGGTGGAAGTTTACTTCCCTATTCTGAAGTATTTACTCAGTACGAGGCTGAAGCACGAGAAAGCATGGATAAGGAGAGTGTTCCGGATAATTTAAAGACTTTAGTTAGAAGCTACTTTTTAGATTTGTCTGGAGAGTAAACGCGGGGGACGAGGGAGGGATAGATTTTGCCGACGGATATTGGAGAAGCTCAATTGACTGAAATTGTGGACAAAGTTCAAGGGATAGAAAAGGAAGTCGCTAAAGTGATGGTTGGTCAGCAGGAGGCGATTAGACAGGTTTTATTATGCCTAATTTCCGGAGGGCATGTTTTGCTGGAAGGGGTCCCTGGCTTGGGTAAGACTCTTTTAGTTAGGTCTTTGAGCCAGGTCTTAGGTTTAAAATTTGCGCGAATCCAGTTCACCCCCGATTTAATGCCTGCCGACATCGTGGGGACGAACATTATGACTGAAACGGGAGAAGGGCGAAGCTTTCAGTTCCAACCAGGATCAATTTTTGCTAATTTAGTGTTGGCTGACGAGATTAATAGAGCGACGCCTAAAACCCAGAGTGCTTTACTGGAGGCCATGCAGGAGCGAACAGTCTCTGTAGCGGGAATTACAAGGGCTTTACCAAACCCGTTTTTTGTGTTAGCTACTCAGAATCCGTTAGAGATGGAAGGAACGTATCCTTTGCCTGAAGCTCAACTGGACCGCTTTCTCTTTAAAATTATGGTTGCTTTTCCTTCATCTGAAGATCTAAAGAAAATTTTGACTATGACGACCATGGAACAAGGCGTTCTACCGGAAAACGTGGTTGACGATCAAGGGCTTGCTCGTCTGATTAAGGTTGCTAAGCATATTCCAGTGGCGGATCATGTGGCAGATTACATCGTCAGACTAATCTTGGCGACTCATCCTGAACAGCCTGGAGCTGTTGAGCGGGTTAAAAAATATGTACGATATGGAGCCAGCCCAAGAGGTGCCCAAGCGATCCTAACGACAGCGCGGATCAGGGCCTTACTGGACGGACGATTTAATGTCGCCTTTGAGGATGTTTTGGCGGTAGCTTTGCCAGCCTTAAGACACCGCATGTTTATTAACTTTGAAGGGGAAGCAGAAGGGGTTACAAGCGATAATTTAGTGCAAGAATTATTGGAATCTGTACAGAAGTAGGGGGCATTATGGCAGAACTACTCTTTGAAAAGGAGTTCCTAAAAAAACTAGAGACTATGGCCTTCCTCTTAAAAAAAGCCCGGGCCGGGCGTTATAGTGGGTTACATCGTTCAACTCGCAAAGGTCAGTCCGTAGAATTTGCCGATTATCGAGCCTATGTTGCAGGGGATGATTTTCGTCAAGTGGATTGGAACGCTTACGCTCGGTTGGATAGGTTGTTTATTAAATTGTTTATGGAAGAGAATGACTTGAGCATTCATCTTTTGCTGGATACGAGCGCATCTATGGCTTGGGAGGGCAGTTTGAAGTATCCTCTAGCCAAACAATTGGTGGGGGCTTTAGGTTATTTGGCCCTTGTGAATATGGAACAAGTGGGCGTTATTGCCTTAAAGCAGGGAACTAGCCGCGTTCTGCCGCTTCAACGGGGAAGAAACGCTACCAGTAGGCTCTGGGGATTTTTGTCGCAATTGGAGGCGGGAGGGGAAACTGATTTGAATATTAGCCTGCGTCAAACCGGCAAATACATTAAAAGGCCAGGCATTGCCATTATACTTTCGGATATGTTAAGCCCGTCAGGATATCAAGAGGGTCTTAAATATTTGCAGCACTTAGGTCAGCAAGTGGTGGTCTTGCATATTCTAGCACCTGAGGAACGAGATCCTCAGTTATTGGGAAATTTTCGTTTGGTTGATTGTGAAACGGGCTTGGAAAAAGAGGTAAGTATCACGCCCATCCTGCTCAAGGCCTATAAAGATCACCTGGAAACGTTTATCGGCAGTTGCAAGCAATTTTGTCTAAGCCGGGAGATCACTTACCATTTGGTCGGATCGGAGGAAAGCTTGGAAGATATCCTTTTGCGTTCTTTACGCGGGGCAGAAGTTCTCGTTTAAGTCTAAATCTATCATTACTTAATATTTTTTCACTTCGAGTTAAATTGTGTCGTGAGTAATAGTAACCCTCTTGTTTACAGGTTAGCAAAAACTGACTTCAGGTCAATTATCAACTCTGGAAACGTGGTGACCGTTATTTTGTCCTCATCTGAGTAGATATCTGGTCTACCGTATCTATTATTCTCTTGCAATAAAAATACATTTACAAGTTTGTTCTCTGGCTCAACAATCCAATATTCTGTCACGCCAGCCTTTTCGAATTTATTAAACTTTAAGATTTTATCATTCTTTGCCGTTGAAGGTGAAGAAATTTCAATTATAAGTGAAGGTATTCCAAAGTATCCAGTTTTTCTAAGTTTGCTTTCATCACATATAACAACAATATCAGGTTGTGAAATTATATTAGAGATTTCTTCATCGCTTTCGTTAGCTTCAGAAATGCAAAGGTCAAACGGAGCAGCAAATACTCTACAAGATTTATCCTTAAGGTAAGTATAAAATTGGGAAAAAATATCACCGGAAATTGCTTGATGCTGCCAAGATGGAGCTGCTTGCAAATAAGGTACGCCGTCAATTATTTCCCAGCGTTCGTCTTCAGGCCAGGTAAGATAATCTGTATAGGTTTGCTTTCGGCTAGTATTATTTTGGAATATTGACATATAAATTGACTCCTTTTCGTTTAAACCTATATTTGCTCGATTAACCATATTATAGTAGACGTTATTGATCTCTTCAAGTTTTCCCTTCCACCAATTCGATTCTATATTCGTCCGCCTCAATAAATTCTACGATTATCAGTCCATGCAATATCATCGTTAGCATATCTTTCCTTAATTCTAGCCCTTAGCACTTCTAAGCTGTCACCCACCATTAAAAAGCATGTACATCTAAGAAGTTTTTTTCATGATTATTCAATGCAACTTGAACGACAAATAGCCCCTTTTTCATTTAGATCATCCTTTTATAAATTATTATCCTAAAATCCCGCATTTTTATATACCTACAAGGAAAAACACTGTAAATACGCCTTGGGGAATTCTGAACGGGGAACCACAGATTAACATGAAAAGAACGATAAGAGAAACCACAGATTAACACAGATTTCACAGATTAAGAAGGATTAAGTATAGAAAAATGGCGAATATAGGAGTCAATGAAGAAACGATAATTATCAATTATCTCAAAGCTACAGGATTAAATCGGGCTTTTATCAACTTTGGCGAATATCAATTGCGTTACAAGCGATTAATATTTTAGAGCTAAAAATGTATTTATTCTGTGTTAATCTGTGTAATCTGTGGTTAAAATCAGGGTTTATTAATGTAGGTATAATTTTTCACG
>OMOF01000046.1 GCA_900290375.1 Candidatus Desulfosporosinus infrequens | reverse complement strand
ACCCCACTTTGACGCAACAACAGAATTGCTTCATCAATGTCCCGGCCCACAACCTCTGCACAATGGGCGTCTGACCCCAAGGTGAAATCAATCCCCCGGCGCTGAATTTCCTCCCGCAAGCGTTGCTCGGGGTAAAATTCTTGGACAGGCTTATACCTCCCATTCGTATTCACTTCCAACGCTAAACCGTGTGCTGCAACAGCGGTTAACGACTCATCGGCAAGCACTAAGATATCCGTCCTCGGCCGAACTCCAAAAATTTTAATCAAATCAAAATGGCCGATCGTCGTGAACAGCCCGCAGCTGGCGGCTCGCGTCACCACTTCAAAATACCCTCTGTAAAGCTCATCAGCATCTTTTTGCCAATGCTTTGCTTCCTCTTCGGAAATATCAAAGGCCCATCCCGCGATCTCGTGAATTGACCCGATCACAAAATCGAAGGGATACTGTTCCAACAGATGTTTGATTCTTTCCTCTTCGTTGGGACGGTATTCTGCCTCCAACCCAATGCGAACGTCTAACTGAGGATAGTCTTTGGCCACTTCCCTGATTAGTGGAAAGTTCATTTGATCCCAGTAATAGTCGTGATCGGCAAAGCCGATTTCCTTTAATCCCCGTCGGGACGCTTGGTCCAAAAATGCACGAATGTTTTCCCGGTTTGCCTCCCGATCGTTATGCCCGACAAGATGAACATGCAAATCCAACATTACCGTTACCCCCTTGCACCTTTATTTTAAGTTTAAACCAATTCCACCCTCACTTAAAGAGGTTGGATACCGGTTTTGATGAGCAAATACGGATGCGAATCAAGGTCAGAATGTGCCGTCTTCGTAGTTGAGGCGAGCAAGTCCGCCAAGAAATTACCAGATAATTTCACATCCGTCCGACCGACGATCTGACCCTTCAAAATACGCAAACTGTGGGGCGCACTGAGGGAGTACGACCCCGAAACCGCCTCTTGAGTATGTAGGCCAAGCACGGATAAAACTAAGACACCGTCCTCTACACCCCGCATAGCCTCGGCCCAGGAAACCTCAGCCTGATGCTTAAGATAAACTCCCGCCGTTCCTTGGGGTAGAGCCGTTGGTTTCGCACCCCAACGTACTGCATCCTTAACTCGCAGAAAAGGAGTCTGAAGTTGTCCGTTCCTCACCAACTCGGTGCGTTCCGCAGGTACGCCCTCAGACGTGACCAGATAGGACCCCAATTCCAGTGGCCGGAGCGGATCAATGCTCAAGGAAAATTGCGGATGAAATACCATTCTGTGCTCAATAAAATTTTCCTTTGAAAATGCGCCTTGTCCCTCGATCACTCGGTCCCCCGAAAAATTAGGGAGTATAAACTGACCCAGCATTTCCTCCGTCAGAGAGGGAGCGAAGATCACTTGGGTCTGAGGTCCAACTGGCGGTGCCTCCTTTTGCATCCCCTCATACCGCTCCACCGTCAGTGACCATAAGTCCTCCTGTTCTTGCGGATGAATAAGCCGACGCTTAGCAAACCCAGCTCCAATCAAGCTATCAAAGGAAAACCAAGCCATAAACTGAGATTGTTGATATGTAACTGCCAGCCCAGTCGAAGTACGGACATGTCGGTAGCCCCAGGCCGCTTGGATGCTGCCCTGCATCTTAACGTTCTTGGGTTTATCCGTTAGCCAATGCTTAACTTGATCAAATAAAATCTCGTCATCTCCGGCAATAATTTTCTGAATTGCCCTGTCCTCAACGGCTACCAACGGCAAGGGTTCCGGAGCAGGGATATGCGTAGCATCCGGGTCTTCATAGGAAGCCTGCCTCCATTGTTCCAATTCCTTAGACCAATACTCCGGGTCGTTTTGCGCCGGCAACTGAACCGTAGCTTGACTGCATGTCCCATCCGACCAGACCAAAAAAACTTCGCCACTTTCGCCCTGACGATAAGTTGGAGGTGTATAGACACTCCCGGAGGAATTATCTTTGACACCTAAGGAAACCGCTTCCGAATCATGGACCAGAATGCGCCAGGCCGATAGCCTCAGTTCCTCTTTCTTCGGGACTAATTGAGACTGATAGAGAAGATCTTCTAATTGAGCAACGAGTTTCATCCGTGTTCCCCTCCCAAACTGACTTGTTGATCCGCATCCATGAGCAGATAACGATGACTTCCACCGCTGGAAGGTACGGATTGGCCACCCTTGCCGCAGGTGCCAATCGCATCGTAACACCCTTCCCCAAGCCCCCCACGAATCGCTTCCAACGCAGAAAGAATTTTCCCACTAAAAATCGAAGGCTGGTAAATTGGCAGATCCGGATCGGCAACATCGATGATCCCGTCACATTGAAAGACAAAATCTCCGGTTTTAGGATTGACTTGACCGCCGCGATACCCTAAAAGAAGCAGGTTTTTTTCTCCCTCACGTAGCTCGCCGTGTTGCAAAAGGGTTGCTCGCACAGCTTTCACTTCGTCCATCAAATGCTCCGCCGGCGCTAAAGGAATCATGCGCTCAACCAGCAAACGGATATTGCTCATCCGTGGCAGAGGAACATGTCTATAGCTCTCTGCCCGCCCAGCGCCAGTCACTGGCATTCCTGCTTCTTCAGCTGAGAAGATATCCCCCAACCCGGCTTCCAAAACCCCATCCCGTACAATCGTCACGGTTTGTCTCAGCAGCCCATTCGCGGAATAAGGTTGATACGCCCAGTCCCCGACGAGTGGACCATCGATGATGTTAACACCTGGCCTAGCGACCCGTAGACCCTTGCGTAGTTTTCCCTCTTCACCTAATACAGACTCGTTAATATGATCCGACTCTACGGCGTGCCCAAAGGCCTCGTGCGCCAGTCCCTTTGCTAAACCATAATCAATAATGAGGGGATAATGACCACTCGGCAACTGGGGCGCATTGCACACAGCTCGCGCGAATTCAGCCCGGTCCATCGCCTTCCTTTCTAAGCTATGATCCTTTAATTCTTCAAAAAGCACGGTTGCGTCCATCCCACTGCGGTGAATCAGGGTGCTCTGGGCCTTGTCCTGATCTCGTACCGTCCCTTGATGCATCAGTACCGCTCTGGGAACCACAAAAGACACCAACGTCCCATCCGAACGTCCAATACACCACTCCTCTTCGACCTGACGGTAACTTGTTTGCCAGACCCCCTCAGGGAAAGCACCTCGCAGGCGGGAGTGCAAACTCATCACTTTCTCCTCGAGTTCGACCAGAGGAATTTCTCCAAAAACTTTTTGGGCAGGGTTCACTCCGTCCGCTTGGAGCTGAGGGGCCTCCCAAATCCGGCGATTCAACTTCGTCCCGACCCCTTCATTACGATGGGCTAACTGAATAGCCTTAGCGAGTAGTTTAGTCCCAACTCCTTCCTCCAATACATCCGACGTGGCCAAGCCCGATGCCCCGTCCTTCGTAAAAGCCTGAACCCCGAGACCATTATCCCAACCTGTTGATACCCGCTCAAACCGTCCATTACTTAAGCGCATGCTCCATTCCCGGCGAGACTGGGCCCTGACAATAACATAACCATCAAAAATCTTAGCCTCCATCAACACCGAGCGCACCAATGCTTGAATCTCCTTTTGTTCCACAATTATCCTCCTTGTAAACATCCTGTTTCTAATCCGATAGAGGTATTATACCACGGGAAAATAAAGTCGCATGCAAGTAGGCATGCAAGTAGGGACGGTTCGCATGCAAGTAGGGACGGTTCTTGCTTGCATGCATCTTTCCTATCTTCCTATCTTCCTATCTTCCTATCTTCCTATCTTCCTATCTTCCTATCTTCCTATTCTCCTATTCTCCCTATTTTCCCTATGGAACATGTAACCACTCTATGACTTGCATATCCACAGCACTGTCTTTAAGTTATTTGATGATTCTGCTGCAGAAACCCCTTGTCATGCTATTAATATCACATTTTATTGTCATCCTGAGCGAAGCGAAGGATCTAGGGTCTTAAGATCCTTCGCTTCGCTCAGGATGACACCAAAATAATTGCAGTGACTTGATATTTTATATCATTTTAGACTTCTGCAGGGGAATCATTTGATACTAACGAATGATTTCTTATGAAATATCACTTATAGAAGTAAACAATCTTTAATCACTTTATGTACCATACCCAATCTCTATTTTTCGCTTATCCCTGATTACATTTATTTTATTAAATATACCCTAATAATTATACCCTCTCCTGATCTCCTTCACTAAGGTCAACCCCAGAAAATGCTTCTGACTGGCAAAAAATATCCCGCGGCTTGTATAAGTAGGCAAACCTCGGGACACAATTTAAATAGTCTCACGTTTTCTTTTTAATCCCCACTCCTCTCTTTTACTTCACTTGCGACGAATAATTCGTCGCAAGCTTTTTTTATTCCAATAATTTAACCATCAGCTTCCGTTCCTCAGCAAAGCCAGACTTTTCATAGAGGTGGAGTGCTCTCACATTATGGCTGGTAACAGCAAGGCCCAGATAGGGAACCTGTCGTTCACGACAATAGTCCTCGGCAGCTTTGAGCAACACTCGACCTGCCCCTTTGCCCCTCCACTCTGGAAGTACTCCTAAATCCATGATCCATCCCTGGTTAACGCCAGTTATCTCCTCCCGTGATGAGGCATGAAGAACCAAGTACCCGATCGATTGGTTTTTTTCCGTTTCTGAATTAGATTTACCCTTCTCTACAGGGACCTCCACAATAAAGACTATAGATCCGGACTGCTGAATCCAGGTCCAAAACCCTTTGAGAATGGTTTCTCTGTATTTCAGGGTTTCCTCCATCGGTTGTTTACGCCAGGGAGAAATGCTCTCCACAATACCCCTCTTCGCTAGGGCATACATAAACGGCCAATCACCAACATCCCCTTGACGAACTCGCATAAAATCACCTCTTTGGCTAACTTATGCTAGCGTATCAATCCGGTGCCACTCTCAGTTGCCAAAATTTAATAAAGGGCTATAAAAGTTCTGTATGCTGTTTCTGTCTGAAGCATCATGTACAACGTCGTTCCAGCATCGAGCCCAATTATTTTTAAAGGCTACTTTTTATTGCTCAGAAGCGCATGCACCTTTTTTAGTTTTTCACGAATCGGAAGTTGATACGGACAACGTGTTTCACACTCCCCGCAGTCCGTACAAGCATCTGCCTGAATGGACATCCCTTGGTAACGCTCCAGAGACCACTGGGTCAAATTATACCGTTTGTAGTAACCTTCGAGCAGAAAAACTCCCGGTATATTAATTCCGGCAGCACAAGGAAGACAATACTCGCAACGACGGCAAAACTCCTGCCCCAGTTCTCCTTTTTCTATCTCCAGCACCTTGGCGTCCTGCTCTGAAAACATCTGGCTCAGTTGAGCACTATTGTCCTCGATCTGTTCCCTTGTATCCATTCCAGGAATGATAACGCTAAAAGATTTCTGCAAAAGAAACCTTAACGCCGGTCCAGCCTGCCGCAAGGCCCCTCCCGCCAGCGGTTTCATGATTATGGACCCTAATCCCTGCCGTTTAATTTCGGTAAGTAGTTCTTGACGATTTTCTTGCTCTATATAATTGTAAGGGAACTGAACAGAGACAAACGAAAAATCTTTAATAAACCGAGCTAACGTATGGGGAAGATGCCCAGTAATCCCAATATAACGAATTTTCCCCGCCTCACGGGCCTTTTCCAACGCCTCGAGCCCCCCACCCGGCGCTGTTAATTCCGCCCATTCTGCATCCGTCCGCACGTTGTGCAATTGATAAAGGTCGATCCAATCCGTCTGGAAATTGCGCAAGCTACGCTCAACATCTTCCGTCATCCCCGCGCCAGTTCGCGCCATGCTTTTAGTTGCCAAAAGAACCTCTTGACGAATCCCCTTTAACCCAACCCCAATCTTTACCTCACTATCCGTATAACCCCGAGCTGTATCAATGAAATTGATCCCTTTCTCCACCGCTAAGCGAAGCAATTGATCGGCCTCCGTTTGACTTACTCGTTGAATGGGAATTCCACCAAACCCCAGCGGAGCCACCCACAAATCGCTTTGTCCAAGTCTTCTCTTCTCCATTTTATTTCAATCCTTTCTCGTCCCTCTTCCCTCGACTTCCTCGCAAAAGGAGCTGTATTCACTTGCATTTATTTATCCTAACGCTAGGCCTTGCTCTTCTGCTTTGGGGAATGAAAATGTTACGTCAGGGGCTTCAATCCTTTGCCGGGCATCGCCTCCGTCAAGCGCTCCTTTGGATGACAGCGACCCCATGGCGAGGATTTTGGAGCGGAGCAATATCAACCGCCCTGCTCCAATCAAGCACCGCCTTAACTGTGATGACCGTATCTTTCGTAGATGCCCAGCTATTCTCCTTTGAAAATGCCTTAGCATTGATCTTAGGAAGTAACATTGGCAGCACCCTGACTACACAGCTGCTCGCTTTTCCTTTAGAACGCCTCACACCGTTCCTCATGATGCTCGGCGCTTTGGGATACCTTTTTATACCGACTCGCTGGCGATTTCTTTCCTTGTCCATCTTTGGTCTTGGCGTTCTCTTTTTTGCATTAAGTTTGCTGCAAGCAGGCATGACCCCAATCGCTAATCGCCCAGCGGTCCAACATCTGCTCCAGCAACTGGGCGACAACCCTCTCAAAGGAGTCCTCTGCGGCACAGTTCTCTCTGCCCTACTTCAT
Organism: Candidatus Desulfosporosinus infrequens; assembly: GCA_900290375.1. Classification (GTDB taxonomy): domain Bacteria; phylum Bacillota; class Desulfitobacteriia; order Desulfitobacteriales; family Desulfitobacteriaceae; genus Desulfosporosinus; species Desulfosporosinus infrequens. The sequence goes on along the minus strand of OMOF01000046.1, from coordinate 3,199 downwards.
TCCGCCAGCGCCACAACTGGCATAGTTATGCTCCTCATCGAGGACGGCAAGATTACCCTCCCCACCGCGCTCGCCTTCATCTTTGGAGCCAATATTGGCACCTGTTTTACCGCCGTTTTAGCTGCTCTAGCCTCCTCGCCAGCCGCCAAACGAGTCGCTCTGTTTCATGTTTTACTTAACGTGTTCGGGGTCCTACTCTTTTTGCCCTTCGTCGGACCACTAGCCTATGTACTCACTCTCATGGGAGGAAGCCTCTCAAGGCAGGTTGCTAACGCCCACACATTCTTTAACCTTCTCTCCTCCGTCTTGGCCTTCCCGCTCTTACCCTGGGCAACTAAGGGCCTTAAAAAAATACTTCCTTAATGCCCCGGTATGTGGCGTCACACAAACGCGACGTCTTTACGTAAGTAGAATTAGAATTGCAATCTTCCGTTCGAGCAACTCCATAGGACCGCACACACTGTCCCTTCTCTCCATCACGGCGCTTTACCATCCTTAACCAGCTGAGAATGCAAGCAAGAACCGTCCCCGATTGCACGAACCAGCTGAGAGTGCAAGCAAGAACCGTCCCCGACTTGCATCCCTAGACGGTGCACATGAAATGTGCCGTCGTCCATTTAAACCGTCCGTTCTCCGACCCAAGCCCGGGACGCAGTGTGACACAGCGCGACGTCTTTACGTAAGCAGTTAGCAAACTTCCGTTCAAGCTCCCGACCCCAAATACGGGGCAGCTCACAAGGATGTGAGCTGCCGCCANNCATCTGGCGGGAACCCCGCTCCCCAAAGCCGGGAGCTTGAACGGTTAGTTTGCTCTGCGTCGTAAGCACNNCAAGTCCCACTCCGAACTTTTCTTCAATCAAATCACAAATTCCGTGGGCATCATCCAAATCAAAGCAAGGAATCCCGTTATTAAACGTAATATCACTAGCTATGGCAAGGAGTTCCTCCGGTTTAGAGAAGAGTTCTTGATGCACCGCTGAGCGAAATACCTCAATCTTTGGTTTGTTACCACACTTATACCCCTCTGTTAAAATCACATCCACCCCCTGAATTCGGGCGAGGACTTCATCGAGAGATTGCTCGGCGGCAACACTTTCTAAAATAGCAATCTTGCTCGGTGAGCTGATTGCCACAACATCTGCACCTGCTTGCGCATGACGCCACGTATCCTTGCCTGGTTGATCCATCTCAAACCCATGAACATCATGTTTGAGGGTCGCCACTCTCCACCCGCGACTTTTTGCTTCACGGATAATTTTTTCTAAGAGAGTCGTCTTTCCTGAATTAGACTTTCCGCCCACAATCGATATTACAGGAATTCGTGGACGCACATCGGTGGAATGAAAATCCATTCTTAATACTCCCACTCTGCAATCCATTCCGCTCTTAGGAGTTCCCCAGGTTCTACAGGCCCATGGTTGGCAGGTACATCCACCAAAAGATGACTACCTATCATGGAACGAAGAATTCCCGATCCTTGAGCAGGAGCAAGGTCTGCCCAAATTTCCCCCTCTTTGAACACCGCCTGAGCACGTAAAAAGCGTCGTTGTCTCCCTTTCTTGGCGAAGCCACTTGCCATTTTAACCAGGAATTTTCCCGCTTCAACAGTGGCATGACCTGCTAATTTACGGAGAGCCGGACGAACTAAAAGCTCATAAGTTACCATGGCGGCTGCGGGATTTCCCGAAAGGGAGAAACAGAGTTGCTTTCCTTTTTGCCCTACTGAAACCGGCGTCCCAGGCTTCAGGTCTAATTTCCAGAACAACATTTCACAACCAAACTGAGCAAGAGCATGACGCATTATATCGTAATCACCCACCGACGCGCCGCCAGTCGATATAACCACATCTGTCTCTGCCACCCTTCTCAAGGCTTCTAAGGTTTCATCCATTTGATCGGGAACCATAGGAATCACCGAGACCTCGCAACCAGCCTCTTGGAGCATCCCGCGTAAGGTATAACTGTTACTGTTATAAATTTTAGAAGGTTGTAAGGGTTGACCCACATCCATAAGTTCCGTTCCTGTTGAGAGCAACCCCACGTGAAGACGACGGTAGACGTTGACATGAGCGCAACCAACCGCAGCAAGCAACCCAATGGCTGGAGGGGTTAAATAGCAACCCTGTCTAAGAAGGATATCCCCTTCTTCAATTTCTTCCCCTCGAGGTACGATATTAGAACCGGGTAACACCGGGCGTAAGATCGTTACTCTATCTAGTTTGGACTCGGTGTCTTCCATCCGCACCACACAATTGGCACCAGGCGGAATCGGTGCACCCGTAAATATCTTCGCTGCTTCACCACTGAAGATTTCTCGCTCTGACCAAATTCCTGCCGGAATTTCACTCACGATGCGAAGCTGGAGTGGTTGAGGATCAGCCGCCGTAGCCAAATAAGCATACCCATCTAGCGGGGATCGCGCAAACGGTGGCATGGCCATTTGCGCTGTCACGTCCTGAGCCAACACCCTTCGATATGCATCAACAATTGAAATTCTCTCCGTCTCGACTGGCTGGATCCGATTAAGGACTAATTCCATAGCCTCTTCNNTTCAAACTATCTCTATTCCTTCCACACTATGTTCTTGGACACTTTAATNNTTAAGTGTAGTATAATCCCCAACATTGTTAAAGAAAACCCCTTTTATACCAAAAAGCCTGCCGTCTGGCAAGCTTTTAAAATATTAAAGCGGGTTCGCTCGAATCTTTTCAATTTGAACATACCCTTTCTCCTTATAAATCTCCAATTGCCGAGAATCCTCCTCGATCTGAATGAATTCCTTTCCCACGGCAATAATGACATTAGAATGGCAGTATTTCACAGAAAGACGGCTGTCTGGACTGATTTGTACAAAGGTTGAACTTACCCCGGAGCCCCCGAGCTCGCCGATACGTATATTCCCCCCGCCAAAGAGTTTCCCTCCCCGGCATACCCCCTCAATCGTAACATCTCCTTCTACCCGCAAATCTGAGTTATAGACCCCTTTCTGACACTCAAACGAACCGCCGCATTGAACGTTTGCTCCTTGTACATAACTGACCACAAAGCTGAGTTTTTCAGGAATCTCGATGGAGACGTTCTCAATAAATTGTTCAAGGGCTTGATTGACTCGTTGCAAAAAAGGAACGGATTGCAGATCTAACGGCCCCAACCCNNTCGGACCGAAACTATAAAGCCCTCCGTAACCAATTCGTCATCT
>OMOF01000611.1 GCA_900290375.1 Candidatus Desulfosporosinus infrequens | reverse complement strand
CAACCGTTGCCGAAAGCATCGTGCAAAATTGCTTTAGGCCCAAACCCTTCATAAGCGAAAGCTACAATATTAGTTAGATTCGAGAGTTGAACAGGGACAAATGCTTGAGAGTCCGTTGTTAATCCACTAGCCCATCCCAGTCCGCTGTGTATACTACTGCCGAAAGGACCCCAAGCCCAAACTTGCCCGGAACTATCGAAGGCAAATGCTTCACCTCCCTGAGCCTCTGCCGAAATAGAAACAATATCCGTAAGGGTAGGGATCTGAATAGGAATATCCGAGGTGTATTGTCCATTCGGGATACCTAACTGACCTCCTCCCCCATCTCCCCAAGTCCAAACGTTACCGGAACTGTCTAAGGCATACCCGGTCGAGTCTCCAGCGGCAATAGAAATAATATTCGTAAGATTTGAGACCTGAACAGGAATGTTTGAACCAAAAATAGGATATTGTCCATTACTTAATTGAGTTGCTTTTGTCCCGTTGCCAAGTTGACCATAAGTTCCGTCTCCCCAAGCCCAAACGTGACCGCCGTTGTCGAGAGCGTAACAAGTATTTCCTCCAGCAGCAATAGAAACAATATTTGAGAGATTTGAGACTTCGACAGGAACATTTGAGCCATATATTGGATTTGTGGAATCTGAAGCACTTAATTGAATACCCATCGTTCCATTACCAAGTTCACCATTAGCTCCAGCTCCCCAAGCCCATACATGACCGACTGAGTCTACATAATAAGCAGTCCCATTTCCCACAACAATTCTAGAAAGACCAGCTTTTTGCTGTTTTTCTATTAAAGCATTGTTATCAGTAACCGTTGCTCCTGGAGAAGTACTATTATTAGATGCGGTTGAAAAAACATCGCTAACCTGTTGTATAAGATTATCTGAAACAACATCCGTTCCACCTAAAGCTATTACATTGGGCTGAATGGCTGAACCGGAGAGCTTTTTTAGATAATCATTAACTGCAGGCGGAAGGGTCGAACGTTGATTATCTACCAGAATTATCGGATCCCCTTTTTTAGCGGCTAAAGCACTTCCTGCGAGAACATCTTGAAAATCATCTCCGTTAGCAAGATAAATTGTCGCAGGAGTAGGTGAAAACTCGTTTAAGACGGCGGCATTTGTTCCATACCGGTCATCACCAGCTAAACGCGTAATCGTAGCACCCGGAAATAAGACTTTGATTTGGCTTTCAAGGTCTTGAGAAACAACAGAAGTACCTCCGGTAATATAAACAGTTGACGGCTTTTCGTTTAGAAGATAATTTTTAGTTTGCTCAGGCAAATAATCTGCTCCAACTAAAAGCGTTGGGTATTGTCTGGATCCTGAAAAACTTGCAATACTCAAGGCATCGGGAAAATTTTCACCTGAAGCAATGAACACCGACGTGCCTTGAGGAACATTAACATCATTAGCGATGAGCATATTCGTGTCATAACGATCCGTACCACCGAGACGTTTGATATTACTATACCCCATCGAAGTAAGCTTTGTTTCAAAATCTGGACCAATTACCCCTGTTCCGCCCATTATATAAACAGTTCCGGTGTTAGAAACATTTGTACTAATATAATTAAATGCGTCACTTGAAGCGTTTACTGTAGTACCAACAAGCAAAATGGGAGCATTCAATTTTTTTGACAATATGCTGGCCGACAAGGCATCAGGAAAACTATCTCCTGACGCGAGTATTACATTACCACAATCACCGTTATTGTTGTAAGCTTCAGCAATAGCCACGGATGTTTGATAATAGTCTTGTCCGACTATACGTGATGTTGTGTCAACGTCAGTGGTCGTATCTGCCAACAAGGGTATTACTGTCCCAGATAAAATCATAATTGCTGCTAGAACTACGCATAGTAATTTACTTCTCACAGTTCGTTCCTCCCATAACAATTCCCTGTTGGAAAATAATACTTCTTTAATCTGATATTCGGGATTTTCCTAAAAACCCCTGCAAATCTTTAGAAATATTTGTATATTCCAATAAAGAACCAAAAAAGCCAGACCGTCCAAACGATCTGGCAAATTACTTCAGTTCCGACCTTGCCTATATATAGTTTTATTGATCATGTAGGCTTCCGGTGACCCGTCACATAAAAATACGTAATTGTTAGGAAAGACGGGCCAACCCAGGCGTGGGTTCGCCCAGATATGCGCACCGAGGGCTGCAAGCCTTTATCCTACGTTCGCCGTAGATTTGTGCATTGAGCACGGTAGGTGGCGAGATGGTGGGAATGGGCATAGCATACCGTCAACTAAGTTGATGGTAACAAATTGCTAATATAGTCAATAAATTCAGACCAATTCAATGCTTTTAAATTAGGCAAGGTTTTTTCTATACTTTTCCTAAAGGAAGAGTCTTCCGTAACAAACATAATATCCTCTATCTCATTTGCAGCAAGGGCGATAATTCTATCCTTATGATGATTCTTTCTATCACTGTTAGGTCTGATTTTACCGTATATGTCAATTTCCTCTGCTGTTGCCCATCTAGAACTGCCATATCCTGCTCCTTGCACACCAAAAGCAAAAAGCGTCGGAATAATTAATGCCCACTTTTGATGAAATTGCAAACTCCATTCAATCTTGTCTCTATCTTCTGGTTTATTATTTTCTTTTATTTCTTCTTCCTGAACTTCTGTACAATAAAATTCTAAAAGTCCTGATTCTATTGACTCTATTAATCTTTTTGCTACCTCTTTATCTTGATATAACTGATCATAAATATTGGTATCAATCATTATCTTCATAGATTTCTCCTTTTAAATACATCACCTCGGCGGTAGCTACGCCATGGGGTATATGGGGTATATGTACTATAGACCCATGGTCGAGTAACTAGTTACCTCGATATAAACAAACGCACATGTTAGGAAAGACAGCTACCCCGGCGGGCTGCGCCCAGATAGGAGAGCCGTGAGCCGTGAGCATTGAGCACGATTCGGATGGCGAGGGCCGCAAGGCCCTTAGCCTACGTTGACCCAGAAGAACGGTTCGGAGGCATTGCAATGGCTAAAGCCCTACGCTTTTTCTAAAGTTCATAATGTGTGCTAAGTGATGATTACCATGCCAAGCATATAATCCTATCACCTTATTAAGGTTTAGATCTCCGGCCTCTGGGTGGTAGAATTGACGATTTAGTTCACTTTGAGATAACGATTTAA
>OMOF01000562.1 GCA_900290375.1 Candidatus Desulfosporosinus infrequens | reverse complement strand
GGATTAGTTATAGGTGTTAGTATGTTTTTGGCTTTACCCGTTATGGCTGATACCAGTGCATCAGCTACTAATCCTAACGCCACCGCTTTAGCTAACATCAAGAATCTGCGCCAAAATGACAAAGGGTTAGCGGATCAGTTGACCAGCTTAAGGCAAAGTAATCAGGCACAGCGCAAAACTGATCGTGCTCAAAAGAACTATACTGCTCTGTTAGCAGCAAAAAATGACCAGATTTCTTTTGAAAACGATTACACTACGGCGCGTGCCGACGGGTTGAACCTGCAAAAAGATAGTATTCAATTGCAAATAGACCGTCAAGCTAAAAACGAAACGAATATCGCTACCGACCTACAAAACATCATCAGCGATTTGAATAATCAAATTACTGTTAGAAATCAACTTATTACTGATGCTCAGAAGATCCAGGTGGATTTGGGTGGTAGTGCTGCTAGTACTTAAATTACCACAGGTCATTAAATTAATAAATAATTTAGAAAAAACCCACACCATCATTTTCCGAATGATGGTGCTCTTTATTTGGCATCCATGTTCTTTCATTAGTAATATGTTCCAACCGACTTCGTTTTCACTAATCCTCTCCATTCTAAGCTCAGTGGTCGAGGAAGAGTTGGTGTCGTTATCTCAAAACATGCTGTGGGCCTACCAACGCTGTTTCAAGTAGTGTAAGGTCATGATCAATACTACGAGATTTTTGGGGTATGACAAAGACAATTTGAATTACAAAGTGATATACAGCAAGGGTTATAGACCTATTTACAGGAAAGCCGGGTTAGGGTACTGAGTTGGTTAATAATAATGAATTAACAGGACTTATGCTATTCCATTTATTTACTGGAACTGCATAACTATGGTATACGTGAAATGACCGGTGATAGTCGAATACATAACAAAAGCCTTGAGGTACATTAAGTTGTACGCTTCAAGGCTTTTTTGCATGGTAGAAAGAATTGTCGTTCAAACATTCACCCGACATTCGTTGCGTAATTCCCAAATACTGGAATACTGTCTGCATTCCAGCAACCTTTCGGTAAGGTTAGTTTTACTAAATGCTCATTTCTTTGAAAAACCAGATTCGTCTAAATAATGTTCTTCAGAGGAACGCTGATGTTTTTATCTATACTATCGGCAATACCAATACCTTTGTATTGGAACCCAAGGTTATGAGCTTTGTCGGGTGCAAAAATGTTCCTTGTATCAACGATCAAGTGAGTTTTCATCATATTATAAATTGTCTTAAGATCTAAATTCTTGAATTCCGGCCATTCTGTCATAATTATTAAACAATCAGAGTCTCTTATAGTATCCTCAATGCTCTCGGAAAAAACGACGCGTGATTTAAGCGGCTCTTTCAAACTCTTCACAACAGGATCATAGACGTGGATAGTTATTTTTGTATCTGCCAATTTCTCAAGTAAATGGACGGCAGGGGAGTTCCTTGTATCGCTGGTACCAGCTTTAAAGCTCAGGCCTAAAACGGCAATTTTTTTGTTGCTTTCATCTTTGAGTTCATTCATTACATAATCGGTGATGCTTTTGACTTGCAGTCCATTTCTTTCCAATACTGCTTTTAACAGAGGCAGGGAGGCATTTGCCTTGCCTGCAAAGCAAATTAGAGATTTTAAATCTTTGGCAAGGCATGGACCCCCAAAGCCGGGGCCAGGGTTAAGGTAATGACTTCCAATCCGTTTATCGAGCTTCATTCCTTGAAGTATGGCGTGAATATCAGCGTTAACCTTCTCACTGATTTCTGCAATCTCGTTGATAAAGGAGATTCTGGTGGCTAGGTAGGCATTGCAGGCGTACTTAACCATTTCCGAGCTCTTGGTATCGGTAATAATCATGGGAGCATCGAAGGAACGATACAACTCTTTCATCACAACTTCAGATTTTGGTGTATCTACTCCGACAACTATCCGATCGGGCTTCAGAAAGTCCCTGACAGCATTTCCTTCCCTAAGAAATTCAGGATTAGAAACCACGTCGAATGGTATCATAGGGTGGTTTAGGTTATCTTTGATAATCATTCGGGCCATAGCGCAAGTGCCTACTGGTACAGTGCTTTTGATAACAATGGTCTTGTAATTGTTCATATAACATGCTACGAGCTCAAGTGCTAGAATTAGTTGGGACAGGTCCGTATCTCCGTTTTGGCTTTCAGGGGTACCGACCGCAATCATTATGAGGTCGGATTCCCTTACGGCTGTTTTTATGTTGTTCGTGAATACTACCTTATCTCTGTCTGTGGCTTCTTTGAGCAGTCCAGGAAGGCTTTCTTCGAGTTTATTAAGTTTTTTTAAGTCACCGTCCATGCAGATTACATCATGGCCATGTACGGCTAAGCCGAGACCAGTAATCAAGCCTACATATCCTGTGCCACCGATAATGGATATTTTCACCCATAACTCCTCCTTATGCTGTTTGTGACAGCTTAGATCGGGTTTTTGCCAACACTGAGCAATAATCGCTAACCAATTGATCGAATACGTAGCTCCAAGATTTTGTAGCTACATGCTCTCGTGCGTTGGCAGTCAGTGATTCAATAAACTGTTTCTCTTCAGCCAGCTTGATTATGGCCGTGGCTAAGCTTATGGCATCACGAGGAGGGCACATCAACCCATTAAAATTATGGATAACATTTTCTTTAACTCCTCCTGAGTTCACCGCGATCACCGGTAACCCCGAAGCCATAGCTTCCAGTACGACATTGCCAAAGGTTTCAGTGCTGGATGGGAAGACGAACACGTCACTGGATGCATACATAGCGGATAGTTCTCGGCCTTTTAGGTATCCGGTAAATTCTACGTTATCGAAAGAGTGCTCCTTCATTTGTTGGGCGTAAGGACCGTCACCAACTAAAATAAACTGAACCTTATCTACATGGCTGGAGTTAACGATATCTATACTTTCCATTAAAATATCAAGGTCTTTTTCGGGAGCCAGTCTGCCGACATATAAGAAGATAGTCTTATCTTCAGCATTCAGGTCGGCTCTGATGTTCAAGTTTTTATAGTTAGGATTGAATGCGGATGTATCAATTCCTCTTGACCAGATGCGTAGGTTTTCTATTCCTTTACTTTCTAAGACCTGCCAAGTATCGTGAGAAGGGCAAAAATTTAGTTCGCTGAATCCGTGAAACCATTTGAAGAGTCCCCAAACTATCCCTTTCAAGTAATCCAAGTTGTAATATTTAAGATATACATCGAAATTAGTATGAAAGGAGCTAGGCCTATTCCCAAAGGATCGGTTAGATGGATAATATCAGGTTTGAATTTGTCTGCTATACGGCATAAATTTGCGTACAGAGGTATGGAGAGTCTGCACTCAGGATAGAACGGAAGACTAATACTTTTAAACCTGGCAACTGGTGAGTTATCAGAGCAAACAAGCTTCTCATTGCATTGTGGAGCAAAAAACATATGGTTAATATCCTGAGCGTTGAGATAATCACCCAACTTTTTCAGGGTATTACTAACTCCGTTTATTTGGGGGAGGTATGTATCGGTAAAATAAGCTATCCTCATATTAATACCCCCTCTATGCAATAATCTTTAACTCATTATTAAGGCACATGGATATTATGGAAACACATACTAAAATACAAATTGTGAGGGCATTAGCAGTATCTAATTCAAAAGGCAACGGATTATCTTCTAAATTTTCCAAGTACCTGTCATAGGCCTCTTCGATAGAGCTAATAATGCTGTTTGAAGAGGACTTAATGTCTGTCGGCTTGATATAGCCGAGGTGTTTTACAACCTTTTGGCTTTTCAAAAAGTGAGATAAGAGTTGGAATTCATAG
>OMOF01000938.1 GCA_900290375.1 Candidatus Desulfosporosinus infrequens | reverse complement strand
ATATTGAACGTTCCCTAGATCAGGGGAAGTAAACCTACTTAACACATGCCCTTGTGGTGGAACAGTAGACACGCTGCTCTTAGAAAGCAGTGCTTATGGCGTGAAGGTGCGAATCCTTTCAGGGGTACAAGTAGTTTACTAGTATTTTATGTTTTCCATAAATAAGAATAAACTTATGGAGAACATATGTCAAAATACAGTAAAGAAGTTTTAGAAAAAGCTGTTGAAGAATCATTCTCATTCAGTAATGTTTTACGTTTGTTAGGTATCAAACAATCAGGTGGTAGCCAAACTCATATTAAGAAAATGATTATAAAGTATGAGATTGATTATTCTCACTTTACTGGTCAAGGTCATAATAAAGGTAAAATAGATTGTAAAAGAAAAAGTTCTGAAGAAATTTTATGTTTATCAAAAAGTGATAGAAGATCAAAAACATATCATTTAAGAAGAGCATTACTTGAATCTGGTAGAGAATATAAATGTGTTGAGTGTGGTAATGAAGGTGTTTGGAATGGTAAACCTTTAACCTTACAGATTGATCATATTGATGGTAACTGTTTGAATAATGAAGCTGATAATTTAAGATTCATTTGTCCTAACTGCCATACACAAACACCAACATATGGGAACAAAAATGAATGAATTAGAGATAAAATTTATTGAAAAATTCTGTGACAAATATTCACCAGAAAGTAAAGGTGAAGATATCCTATCAAGGATTGACAGAATAGATGGAAAGATCAAAAATATCTTTCTAGGAATAAGAATGTTAAGAGATAAAGCAGAACATGATTTTAAAGATATGATGGAAGATTAAATAAACCTTACGCTTTGCATCGTACAGTGCGTTCCTAAATTGCTTGGAACAAAAAGGTTGAAGAAGCTAAAAGCTGTGACGCTTCAAACATGGAGAGTAAATTAGAAAGGTTCTAAACCTACCTGCTAAGTAGTGTGTCTGTAAAAGGATGGATTTCGATTATTCTGCTCTCTGCATAAAAATTGGTATAGATATTGCCCTTTCTGTCCTGTGTCCAAGGACAAGGGACAAAGTGTGCAGGTAAGTTAAGAACACCAGAGGCTCATAACCTATTGGTAAGTGGGAGCGTTACCCTCACCTGCTACAAGATGCTAGTATAGTTCAATGGTAGAACAAATCTTTGGTAAGGATTAGACTTCAGTTCGATTCTGTGTATTAGCTCAACGATATGGCTCAAGATCAAGGTATCAATCTTCTCTCATAAGGAAGAATAGCTAGGAGCATTACCTAGTTGAGCTACAAGTATTATGGAGTGATGGTGGTAAGTGCCATTTCCTCATTAAGGAGGAAAAGAGCAGGGTAACGTCTGATAAGCTCCACCAAAAGTGTAACACGAAGCGATAGTGTAAATAAGCACATTCCTCATGAGAGGACAAAGAGCGTAGCTGGAAATGCTTGCAAGCTTCAGCCATAGGTGCGTAGAGTTTAAATCGTCATGGTGACGAGAAAGCCTCCAAAACTTTTCTCAAGGGGTTCAAATCCTCACGTTCCTGCAAAAAATAAATTGACAACCAAAGATATAAATGATATGGTTGGTTATCAATTTAAACGAATGGAGAAAATTAATGAACGACATCAAGATTACAGCTTATCAGGAATCAATTGGTATTCTCATGAGTGGTGCAGTTGATTACAAAGCAGTTGTTGTTAAACTTGCACAGACTCACCCTGAACTGTTTGTAAGTCT
>OMOF01000184.1 GCA_900290375.1 Candidatus Desulfosporosinus infrequens | reverse complement strand
TGGATCCAGAACATTAACCATCCAGACCGAAGAGCCCAAGGGAACAACATGATATCCCCGCATAACAAAAAGGCTATCAAAAATGCGTTCCTTTTGGTTAATCCCAATACTCGGGCTCGATAAGTCAAAAATGTTATAAATGGAATACTTCCCAAAATAACTGTATATTCATAAGCCAGAATATTGGTTCCTCCCTCCATGCTTGCATCACACTTATTATACAAATTCGACAGAAATCTTGTTTCTCCTTCTTCTTTTACTACGATTTGTAAGGCTATACAAACTGGTACAGGAGGGATCCATGCTTAACCTCCGCTAATGCGGTCAAATTTCGTAACTCCGTCTTGTTTTCGTAGAAAAGCGCCACTGTTTCTTCGAAACAGTGGCGCTTTTCTACGAATTGCAGGCTGAGCGATTTATTGATATAGGCTATACCTCTATAATTCTAGACATAGGTCCTCGTTTACTAGGGATTCGGAGAGTCGATCTAAGAAGTTGATAACATGAAGTTGTAATAACTGCAGCGCATCCTATCAGAAATCCACCGATGATTAGTACTAGAATCCAAGCCAACATAAACAACACCCCTTTCGTATGCATTTATTTTAACTATCGTACTCATTTATTTTTATTATACCAGTCCCTAATTTAAAAAGAAAGTGATTTTATTCACTTTCTCAAAATTCGACTTTCTTTTCTTAATTTTGTAGATTTTTAGCCCCACACACTCTCAAGTTCCTCATAATGCACTTTTTTCCCAGTAAAATCGTCCATCCATTTTTTGAATAACTCGGCTTCTTGTTCCGGAACATGAACAAGAAGCTTAATTACTTGACCGAATTCTTCCTTATGAATGAGCCAAGTATGTTGATTGAACTGATATTTAAGTAATTCAAACCACTCATAGGGTACACTCAACATGTATACTTTATAAAGTATTGATTTTATTAATTTTTCTTCACCTATAACCTGACGGGCAGTTCCACGATAAGCCCTAGCCAGCCCCCCTGTCCCAAGAAGTATACCTCCAAAATATCTTACGACAACCAATAAGACGTTCCAAACGTTCCGGTGCTGTAAAATATCAAGTACAGGTCGTCCGCCGGTCCCTTGAGGTTCGCCGTCGTCGGAGGCCTTCTCAATAAATCCATCATGTAAACGATACGCATAGACATAATGACGTGCGTTCGGGTAATCCGCACGAATCTTTTGCAAGGCCTGTTCTATTTGCTCCAGCGTAGATAGTGGTACTGCAATTCCAATAAAGCGGGATTTATCAATCACCTGTTCTCCAGTAGTCACTTGAGTTAAAGTATAAAAATTTTCCACTTTTACATCCCCTGTTGACGATTCTTAGTTTTGAGCCCACTTAGACATACATATTTTATCACGAAACTAGAGTAGCGTTGTAATTATTCACAACGCTACTCTAGAGTGGCAATCCTATGCACTGATTTTTGAAAAAAATCACAGCTTAGCAAACCAAAATCCGATATAACCAACAACAAGTACACCTATAATATGGACGACCCACCATCCTGTTCGAAACATTCCCCAAGTTCCTAAGTCGATACGCTCGCGTAAGTCACGCATCTTCATTCACCTCTCAACTCAGTCTTAATGGTGAGCGGGACCTTGCGAAATACCACTAAGCGCATCTCCTGCTTCATTAATGTGGATTTTTTCGATTGCTAGGTCACCTATGGCTACTATCCCTAACAATTTACCGTGTTCCACGACTGGTAACCTTCGGATTTGATACTTTGACATCATATCAGCTGCCTCATGCACATCTTGATTAGAGGTTACGCTTTTAAGATCTGTACTCATGATGTCCTTAGCTAAGGTGTTATTAATATCTCTCCCAGACGCAACAACTTTCAGTACAATATCTCGGTCTGTAACAATTCCAACTAATTCATTGGCTTTACAAATCGGAATAGAACCGACATCGTTTTTCTTCATCAACTGTGCAACCCCCACAACTGAGGTATCAGGGGTAACCCAATCCACTGAACTTGTCATAACGTCACGCACTTTCATACTTAAGCCCCTCCTAATAATGAATTTTCTTTTAGCAAACATAGTATAAACATCTTTGCTAAAAACCATTCAGGGTAAATTTGGGCAATCAACTCGCTAATTTCTGGATTTTGTACCTGAAACGATGGCAACGACACCACCCGCCAAATTATCGAAACGTGTTTCTACCAGCCCACACTCGGCAAAAATACGGACCAGTTCTTCCTGACCAGGAAATTCTCGGGCTGAGTCATGTAAATATTGATAGGCGCTCGCCTTTTTCGCCCAAATTTTGCCCATCAAGGGGACAAGCTTTTCAAAATATACCCAATAAGCCTGTTTAAACACCGGGAAAGACGGTTTAGCCATATCCAAGGATACGACTTTTCCTCCAGGTTTAACTACACGTACCATCTCTCTAATGCCTTGGCGTAAATCCGGTAAATTTCGCAATCCCCAGCCCACCGTTACCCCATCAAACGAACGATCTGCAAAGGGCAACTCCATCGCATCTCCTTGAATGAATTGAATACTGTCTCGATTTTGGGACTGTGTCAATGAATGTTTAGCCACGGCCAACATTTTTTGAGAGAAGTCTAATCCGGTAATGTTACCTTCTACGCCAACGATTTTTCCCAGTTCAATAGAGAGTTGTCCTGTTCCGCAGCAAACATCAAGAATATGCATACCGGGCTTTGCTCCAACTCTTTCCACGGCAATACGTCGCCATCGTTTATCCATTCCTAGGCTCATTATACTATTCATCAAATCATAGTGGCCCGCAATGGAATTAAAGGTCTCTTTAACATAAGTTGCTTTATCTTTACCGCCGAAATCCATTTTTTTATTCTCCCTATTCATTGTTTCATTATTCCATTGTCTCTTGGTTCTTTGTTTCTCAATAGTACTTGACATTCCCTTAAATAGTACGCGATCATTGACCCCTTGTCTAGTTTCCCATACAGATATGCTGTTCTTCGAGACAATCGCTGGATTCTTAGGGAATTTATTTCTGATCATTATGGTCGGAAACCCCTAATTATTGTTTGCTTTACAACAGTTTAAGGTTAAGGAAAAAGGAAAGGATCCCCTAAGTGATCCCTTCCTTTTACTTAAAAGCTTCTCGACCTTCACTTTAGCTACCCACCTATGATTGCTTGTCCCCGCTCCGTGAGCACCCAAAACGTGTATGTTTCGGACGATGCAAACCCACATCCTGCACATTGACTGCTTCCCCTATCAATACCACAGCTCGAACTACAGGATTGACCGAATTGTTCATTACGAATATATCCCATATGTTCCATTTGCCCCATGGCACTTTCCAGTTCTTTCAGAGAACAGCCAACTTCATGGGCCAACTGTGTCATTGATAATGATTCCTTGCGTGCTAGTATTTTCATAATGCTGGTTAGCAAATTCATTCACCCCCAAAGGAGAGTTTTTTGAGTTCGGCACATTCAAGAAAATAACCAGCCAGTATGCCAGTATGCCAGTCTATTTTGTGTCATATGCCTTACTGAAAGCCAAGAGCCAGGCCGCCGTGAAAAACAATCCACCCCATGGCAAAACTGAGAATAAGGTTATAAGCGACCCCAAAACTTGTCCAACCTAAACTTCCGGACTCCTTATATGTGGTAATTACTGATGCGAGACAGGGAATATAGAGCATATAAACCACGAGAAATGTGTAGGCCCGCAAAGGAGTCATCGCCCCCGTCATGGCCTGCGCTATGGACTGCGAAGCATTTGCGGCGACACCGTACAAAATACCTAGCGTCGATAAGGTCGTTTCTTTAGCCGTAAACCCAAAAACGATCGCGACCATGATCCGCCAGTCAAATCCTAACGGCCTTCCGATAAAGGATAACCAACCTCCCATTTTTCCTGCCCAAGTTGCGTTCATGGAAACCCCTTGTGGATACGAGCTTAGTGCCCAGACAACAACCGATGCCACTAAAATAAATGTCCAAGCCCTTCTGAGAAAAGAGTAAGTTTTCTGCCAGGTTGGTAAGAGGACATTGCGCAAGGTAGGGATATGGTACAGCGGCAGTTCCATGACAAAAGCTGAACGTTCCGTTTGCTGAACAACTTTCCTTAAGAAGAGAGCGGAAAACATCACAAGTAGCATACTTAACAACAAGAGACTTAGCATAACGGCAGAACCCCGGTAACCTGGGAAAAAGGCTGCCACCACAGCACTCATGACCCCTAAACGTGGTACGCAAGGTATCAATGGATTTATGAGCATGGTAATTAAACGATCTTTAGGGTCTTCCAGGGTTCGTGTCGCCATTATTCCTGGAACGTTACAACCAAAACCAGAGACCAAGGAGAAAAACGATTTTCCGTGCAACCCCATCAGTTGCATAAATCGGTCCCCTAAAAACGCTGCCCGTGCTAAATAACCACTATCTTGCATAAACGAAAAAAAAGCAAAAAAGATAGCAATCTGAGGAACAAAAGCTAAAACAGCACCAACCCCAGCGAAAATACCATCTCTTACTAAACTCTGAAAAAAGTCTGGTACGTGGCCCCATTGCAAGAAACTCACAATAATATCAGCTGCCCATGCCATTCCTCTCGAAACAGCATCACCGATAGGCGCGCTCACCACAAAAGAACCCCAAAACACAATAGCTAAAACCGCAAACATAATCGGATAACCCCAAATCGGAGAAAGGATCCATCGATCTAATAAATCTGTCCACGAGGGTGTAGTGGGATTTTCGTGCTTCCTAAACTTCGGGAGAATCTGAGAAATATACTTATATTTAGCGTCCGCAAAAGCCATCTCGAAATGATCCTTGCTCCACCCTTCTGCCTCATAAGTCTGAAGCAACGCATCTCCTGGAAGCGCTACTGTTTCATATAGTTGATAGTTTACAGCATCTCCAGAATCGCAGCAAGCATCCTTATTCTTACTTTTCCGAGACTTCGAGGCACTTATTTTCCACTCTTGTCCAATTTCCGGATCTCTCTCCAAACGTTTAAGAGCTAGCCACCGCAAGGGATACTTTGAAGCCCAAGGGGTATCCACTAACAAAGCTTCCATGGCCTGAATTTTTTGTTCAAGTTCTTCTGGATAAGAAACTTCACCTGGCAAAGGATCCTGTTCCAACTGGCCTATCCGAATGGCTTCTGTTAAAAATTCCTCGATCCCTTTGCCTTTGGCCGCAACAATTTCAACTACCGGAACATTTAAGGCCAAAGCTAACTCAGCAGTTTGGATCGTAATACCAGCAGACTGTGCCAAATCCATCATGTTTAAACCGATAACAACGCGAGGCGCAAGTTCCAGAATCTGAAGAACTAAGTAGAGATTTCGTTCAATATTTGAAGCATCAACCATCGCCATCACGACATCTGGTTTTTCGCGGATAATATATTCGCGTGTAATAATCTCCTCTTGAGAGTATGCTGTCAAACTATAGGTTCCCGGAAGATCTATTAGTTCTATTTTCTGATTAGCTCTTTGAATTATACCCGATTTTCGTTCAACAGTTTTTCCAGCCCAGTTTCCAACCTGCTGATTGGAACCAGTTAAGGCATTAAAAACCGTACTCTTGCCAACATTAGGATTTCCCATCAGTGCTATTTTCATGGCTTGGCCGCCTCCCTCTTTTAAGTTCCTTAATCACGTCCTAAGCGGCAAAACTGTAAAAATCAAACTAGGTTTGTCAATATTTTAACGACTTGCTAAGGGAAGTTCCCTGTGTTCCTTATGAATCTCCCTGACAATAATTTTGGCACATTCCCCACGACGCATCGCTAAATAGTACCCTTTCAGCCGCACTTGAAGTGGCCCGCCCCAGGGAGCACGGCGTACGACTTCTAACTCAACCCCAGGGACGATACCCATATCCATCATCCGACGACGCAACGCCCCTCCACCTTCAATATGCTCCACACATGCCCGTTCTCCGGGTTTTAAATCCCCTAATATGCGTTTCATCGTTTATACCCCCTATTATAAATGATAACCATTCTCACTATAAGTGCTAAAATGGTAACTGAGAACTCATCTCATTTATGTATAGCATACTATTCTTTCCCGACCTTGTCAATAGGAATTAATTCCTCACAGTAATCATTACTTGCACCTTCTAACCAGACCAAAAAAGGCCAGAAGGTTACCCTTCTGGCCTTTTGTAAATTTTCTTTTAGTAACGACGCATGGATTGGAAGCAATCACGACAATACACTGGTTTTTCACCAGAAGGTTGGAAAGGAACTTCTGTTTGTACGCCGCAACTTGCGCAAACTGCAGGAAACATTTGACGTTGTGGGCGACTTCCATTACTACCGAAACTACCGCCACCGAAATTATTACGACCTCCACCAGTTTGTTGCTTGCGAGCTTGACGACAAGCAGGGCAACGAGTCGGATCATTTTCGAACCCTTTTTCAGCATAGAAATCTTGTTCGCTAGCCGAAAATACAAATTCTTGACTACAATCGCGGCATGTTAAAATTTTGTCTTGAGCCATGATAACTCCTCCTTATTGGGTGTTCCTTGTACGCGTGGGATCCTCCATTAATTTTCATCCGTTCACCAAATAAGGTCAGAATTATGGATTCCAATTTTAGTTAGGCCCATGTCTTAACAAGCACACGGTTAGTATAGCAGAGCGAATGCTCAGAAGCAAACTAAACTTTCTACAAAGTAATCACATTCTCTTATAAATACTACACAAAGTATTTCAATCTGTCTGAACAAAGAAAAATGGCTTACAAACGACTAATTTTAGGGATATTTACAGCACCATTAGCGAGGAATTTCCTTACTTCCTTTTTATCCATCCCTTGCCCTAAAGCAATACTTAAAAACAAACGTACTTTCTCGGTCGACAAATTTGCAGAAAACCAAGCCCCAACTCGTTCAAGGTCTGCTCCTCCGCCTGGATATCCATAGACAGGAGCCGTACGTCCAAATAAACAACGGGAAGTGATTACGACCGGGATGCCGTCGGCAACAATCTCTGCAATTCCGTTCACAAGTTGGGGCGGCAAATTGCCTCGTCCAAAAGCCTCAATTACTAAGGCCTCAGTTTTGTCTTGAACCATTGCCTGTAAGGTATCTGAAGGCATACCCGTGTAAGCTTTACAAATCGCAACCTTTGCTAACGTCTTTGGAACGCCAAGTTTAATGGTGTGTTCCGCTTTGCGATGCCAAATGACTTCCCCTGTATCGATACTTCCTAAAGCCCCAATATCTCCTGAATGGAACGCCTCCACATGACTAGTATGTAATTTACGCACATCACGGGCGGCATGAATTTCTTCATTGAGTGCAATAACAACTCCCCTGTTGACGGCACGGAGATCGAGCGCTATGCGCAGGGCATTATGCAAATTACGTGGGCCATCTGAGTCACTCTCTGAAGCGTCTCTTTGAGAAGCTGTGAGAATTACAGGCCGAGAGTCCCTAATAGCAACATCCAAAAAATAGGCAGTTTCTTCAAGTGTATCCGTACCATGGGTAATAATAATACCTTTTAATAACGGATCAAGTAAAAAGTGCCGCTCAACTTCCATTGCTAACCTTTTCATTTGTCTGGGATCAATATTACAGCTGGCAACATTGCTAAAATCGCAGATTTCCCAATTTGCTTCCTGCGCAAGCTCTGGTAGGCTCTCGATTAATTCATGGCCGCTTACCGCGGGAACCACCTTCCCCGACTTATCCTTGCGCATAGCAATGGTTCCACCAGTGGCAATTAGAAGCACTTTTTCCAGCTTACTCACTCCCTCTTCATCAGACCAATATACTGTGTGATTATACCAAATCGTCTCGTTGCTTAGCTGACCATATTTTACCTTTTGAAAAAGGAAAATTAAATCTCTTACTGCTCATATCTTATCATAGAAGTATTGTAATATGAGGAGGAAGTCTATTTGTATTCAAATTTGACGGCCCCAGCACGACGTCTTATAGACAAGCGATTATGGATACTTGGTTATGTTTCTGAGGATTTTCAGGGGGATTTGCGTGCCATTGACTCACTTAGAGAACATAGTTCCCACATTGATACCTATGCTGACTTTGCCTTTCAACTTCAGCCCGATGGTCAGTTCATTGGTCAGATTAATATGCCCGCGCTACAAGAAGCCTTAGTACGTAGCGCCGCTCCCCTTATTCTCTTTCATAATTTTAATGGAAAAACATTCGATCCTCAACCTTTGCGTTCTGTTTTGTCTACAACCTCTTCCCAGCGTAATTGCATCCGCCACATGATAAACTCGCTTCCTGAGACAGCAGTCGGAGTACATGTTGACTTCGAAGGTGTTGAAGCTCCATATCGAATTCCTTTCCTTGCCTTTCTAGAATCTCTAAAGGTTACATTACAAGACCGGGGTCTACTTCTAACCATTGCAATCCCTGCCAAACGTTCGGAGCGAGAAGCACCAGGCTATGACTTTGCTGGCATTGGACGGTTATGTGATCTGATTACCTTGATGACCTATGACGAACATTTTTCAGGCGGTTCACCGGGTCCTATAGCAAGCTTGCCCTGGATGATCGAAGCCCTAGACTATGCCATCCGCTATATTCCGCCTGAAAAACTATTATTAGGAATTCCTGTTTATGGATACGATTGGTCCAACGAACCTACAAGCATTGTACCAATGCGCGATATTCCCAAGTTGATTGAGCAAGGCCAAGCACGTCTCCTATGGTCTGACCAAGCAGTCGAACCTTATTTTTATTATTGGCGGGGACATGTAAAACATACTATCTGGTATGAAAATGAACTCTCCGCAAAGGTTCGTCTCGGGTTTGTCAAAAGTTATCGGTTGCGGGGCATAGCCATTTGGCGCCTTGGTTATGAAACAAGCCGTTTCTGGCAAGAGGTAACAAATAAACTCAAAAGATAAGCTTGTCTACCTTTGGACAACAAACAGAGCATCTTTACGACAGGATGCTCTTTTTCAATAACACCTTGTTCTTTAATCCATTAGCCCTTATCATTAAAATTGACATTGCAATACAAAGGAGCTGATATTATGACGCATTTAGAACAATGATAGCAGCCAAGACGACCGATACGAATAATGCCAGGACCCGCAAAGGGGTGTCGATGGCTGTTTGCATGCGGACGGGAGTGAATTCAATGTCAAGCATACCTATTCCTCCTCACTCCTTGCTAGTGTATGGTTCTTGTTGGCATACTGTGAAAAAAAAAGTAAGGGCGCGATGCTTCGTACCCTACTCTGAAATGAGGCCTCTACGTGCTTAAGCCTGAAGACCTGCTTCGCTTTTCTCTGTTTTCGTCTTTAACCACTAAGGATGTCGCTCCCTTGCTCCCTCATTTACAAGAGCGTCATTACCGTCGCGGGCAACTTTTGTTTGTTGAGGGGGAGATCGGTTCGACTGTTTATTTTCTCCTTTCTGGACAAGTTAAACTCAGTAAATCGACAGTGGCGGGTGAGGAGCAAATTCTCGATTTGTGTGGTCCTTATGATTGTTTCGCAGAAGTTTTACTCCTTGAAGCAGGTTCATATCCTTCTACGGCCGAGGTCCTGGAAGACAGCACTCTTTTTGTCCTGCATAATGACGTCATGCCCCTTATTCTTGAAGCCAATCCCGCCCTATCTGTGGCTCTCATTCGTACTTTAAGCCGTCGCTTAAGGCTTGCCCAGGAGTTTATAAGGATCTTAACTAATCGGTCTAACTCAGGAATTCTGGCCGCTCTTTTTCTTCGCCTTGCGCGGCCTGCCCTTAATCCTGGACAACCTATTTTTGTCGATGCATCACTCACTCATCGGGATCTCGCCAATATGATCGGGACGTCCCGGGAAAGTGTCAACCGGACTATTAACGGTTGGAAAAAATCCGGCATCTTGAAACTGGTTGATGATCGATTGGAAATTATCAAGCCCTATGAGTTAGCCGAGTGGCCTTAATTAAACCCCATTAGATTGGAACTTTCTCTTTCCATTTGATTGATTATGTGCCAACACTCTTCCCAACCGATGTTCAACTGGCGTCGCCAGAAAACCAGAGCTGCGCGCATCTTTTCACACGCCCGTTCGTTAAACATGCTTTGATTTGGCGTTTTCCCTCCCCATGCTTTCACCCATTCTTGATAACATTGAATCAGTTCTGTCGATTGGCTTTTTAAATATCGAAGCGTATAAATACTCGCCAGCCAATGGATTAACTCGTCCTCACCACTTCGAGCATATACTTGCCCGTCTAAATCTACTCCGGCGATCAAAAGGAGTATAAACAAGAAATGGACGCGTACTGCTTGCCGTAATACCTCAGGATTGATTTGGAGCATTTCTGCAAATCTGCCTAATGGCTTGAGAAAAAGTTTCACACTAGGCTCACGATATGTACATATTCCAAAAGCGGCCAGTGGGATTGGAAAAACGTCCTCTAACCCACTCTCTTGTAATTGACCCACTAAGTCACGTTCAGCCTGAACTAAACGTTGCTCTCTTATAAAGAGTTGATCTTTTGTTTCCTTTAAGAACGATTCCGCTTCTTTGGGACGATCCGGAAGGAAATCGGCCCATTCACGTAACTTAGAGCGCCGCGGCATTAGCATATCAATCATCGATCCGGTTTCTTGATGCAATAGTTTGAATCCTTGGCGTACACGCTCAGGGTCGCGATATAACCCCCGCATTAACATTTCTGCTGCATGAGGAATTTCCACGGATTCCTCGAACCTTACTACCGCCTCTCCGTTTCGCTCTGGAAACTTGAGTCCCATAGCCTGCTCAATATCTAATCGCAACGCAGACACCGCTGATCCCCCCTTAGCCTCGATCTTGTTTCATCTTATGGAGCCTAGTGGTCATTCAGACCATACTCGGCTAAAGCACATTCACAATGTCTACCTAATTGCCCCGCTATGAGGTAGACATACCGCATTATCTGTCGCAAAATATCCAAGGCATCTTTGACTTGTTATTTTCTTTCATATGCATAAAGTTGACCATTATTCACCACTTTGTTAAAATAAGTAAAATGACATCAGAAACGAGCTGACTTACATGTCTAAGCGCACCTATCATGAGTTCATCCTCGATTCTTTTCAAGAAGAGGCGCTGGATGCCATTGATGCTGGTAAATCCGTCATTGTCGCTGCACCGACAGGTACTGGCAAGACCCTCGTGGCGGATTATTTAATCGAAAAAGCGATGAATGAACGTTTACGAGTGATCTATACGGCACCCATTAAAGCGTTAAGTAATCAAAAATACCGGGACTTCAAAAAACAGTTTGGTGAAGATGTGGTGGGCATCATGACTGGAGATGTTGTCCTAAACCCAACTGCGCCTTTACTCATTATGACGACAGAGGTTTTCCGCAACCAAGTCATAACTGAAGACCCTAATCTTGAGAAGGTATCTCATATTGTTTTTGATGAAATTCACTGGCTTAATGATGAGGAACGGGGAACCGTCTGGGAAGAGTCCATTATCCTTGCACCAGCGAAAATGAAGATCTTGGGTTTGAGTGCTACGATTGCCAATGCTCAACATTTAGTGGATTGGATCAAATCCATCCGCCAGGAAGATGTTGCTCTCATCGAAGAATCCGAACGAGTTGTTCCGTTAGAATACTTTTATTATACTAAAGACACTGGACTTGTCAGTTATGATCAACTTTGGCATTATTATCGTCAGAAACTCAAAGATCGTCAAAACGAGGAAAATCCCTTTGGCCCAACCACTCACTTAGATCTCATCCGCACGATTCAGCGCGACCATCTCCCTGCACTTTTCTTTGTTTTTAGCCGCAAACAATGCGCCTTAAAAGCCATGGAGTTAGCTACAATTGCCAATTACCTAAGATCTCCGGAACGCCAAAGTGTTGAGGAGAAATTTCTTCAACACTTTGGTCCAGAAGCTGACTGGTCTTCTTCGACACGACAACTTAGGCGTTTGTGCTCTAGAGGGATCGCCTACCATCATGCTGGCTTGCTCCCCTCCCAAAAAGTAGTAGTCGAAGAACTTTTCTTAGAACGACTAATCAAAGTACTCTATTGCACAGAAACATTTAGCGTTGGGATTAATTATCCCGTCAAAGCCGTTTGTTTTGATTCGCTCAATAAATATGACGGCCGGAATTTTCGTCCACTTGCGAATCACGAGTTTTTTCAAATGTCCGGTCGGGCTGGACGACGTGGGCTTGATAAAAAAGGTTTTTCGTTTGCCCTCGTTGACTTAGCCTATATGGAAAAGAGCCCTCCCCCAAAATTCCAGTTAAATCGCCTTGAACCCCTTACCAGCCAATTTAGGCTTACCTATAATACAGTTCTAAATCTTACGGCAACTCTAACACAAGAACAAATACAAATTTATTTTCAAAAAAGTTTTGCTGCTTATAGCTACCAGCTCAGTTCCACACACCTGCGCACGGAATTGGCCCAAATCCAGCTCCAACTTGAAGGAGCACAACATCAACTTTGCGAAGAGGTTGGCTCATTTACCTGTCCGTTAAAACACCATCCCAAACGGAAGGAATTAGAGAAACTCCGCAAGACATTTAAGGCATTGGGTCCCCGAAAACAAACCCGTGTGTACGGACGGGAAATGGCCCGTAAAATTCGCACTTGGGAAAAGTTGCTTTCTCAGCCTCCGAAAAGTTGCCTCTTGCAACGACAAGAACTTTGCCTAGATCAAAGTAAAACTTACCTAGCGCTACAACAACGGCATAAAGATATTCAAACGGCCCTAGCGGGTCTTCCTGAAGAACATGCCTTTCTCCACGAATTCGAATATAAAAAAAATCATCTCCGGCAAATAGGGTATTTGCGTGAAGATGAACTGCTCCCTCGAGGTACTTGTGCTAGTCACATTTATGTTCAAGAGCTCCTAGTTACCGAACTCATTTACTCAGAAGTTTTCCCTCAACTTGATGACGATCAACTCAATGCTTTACTTTCCAGCATTGACTTTGAGGCAAGGAAAAATGATACGTTTCAGCGCGCTGTGGTCTTTGATTCTGCGCCTGTCAAAGAAATCTCTGAATACATCCAAAGTGTTTGTGGGCAAGATGCCATTAGGTACGACCCACGCGTCGCGGGAATTACCTATGCCTGGAGTCAAGGTAAAACATTTGTTGAGGTTCAATCTTTATGTAACCTCGATGAGGGAGATATCATCAGCGTTTTTCGTCGAACTATCGATCTCATGCGCCAGATGCGAGAGGCCATAAACGATTCCGCCCTCCGAACCCGCTTAAAAGCATGCATGGAAAAAATTGATCGAGACGAGGCAGCTATCATGGAACTATAGGCAAGCCAAAGGGAAAAGCTGTTTGCTTTTCCCTTTTATAAACCTTCGTATAGAGAGATCTTCACTATAAAATGGTCTGACACACACGTGAATTACTCAGTAACTTCGAACTCACTTTTACTCGCACCACAGACTGGGCAAACCCAATCATCTGGGATATCTTCAAAAGCGGTACCCGGAGCAATTCCTGAATCAGGATCTCCGACTGCAGGATCATAAACATAGCCACAAACTGAACAAACGTATTTTTTCATGTAACAACCTCCTTTTCAATTGATTAAAACATTACATATTTTACATATTCATTTTAGCATTTTTTTTATACTTTAGCCAACTTTCAAGATTGTACCCTGCTCCTCTCATCTCAAAGGTTCCTTATCTAAGAAAATCTTGTAGTTTTCCAAAACATAGCTGCGAAAATTTTCAACACAATGGCAAGGTTCGGTATGATCGCAAAAACCCACCTCAAGTTTTCCGATTAAGTGATGGTGCAAGATATGTACATTTACGTATAAATGACGCACACGCTTGTGTACCTTAAAACAGTACCATATCGCGCCATAGAATATAATGAGCAGGACGAAATATATATTCATCCCGATATCTGGTATGAACCAAAGAATAATTAAAATACCTAGCCCAAGGAAAGTAACAATAAATTTCCCGACCATCTCCTGTAGTTTAGCGATTTTCCACTCATTATAACGGCCAAGAAATTCATCGAATAACAGAGCCATTCGTACTGATGGAACCGGTAGCTCTGTGCGTCTTACCGTTTTGTTAAGTACGTTCTGGCAAAGTATTCCCACTTATAATCATCCCTTCATGATGTGAATTATAAATTTCCTTGACTAATTAAACGGAAGAGGTCGTCAAGCTGTCCTACATAATCGACCTGCACCTCAGAGCCCAGAGCTCCTACCAAAAACAGCTTCATCCCTAGTTCACGACAGATTATATCTGCTGTATGCTCACTGACTAATAAACAACTATCAGGTTTTACACCGATACTTTCGGCGATTTCTTCGAAAAATCCCAGATGAGGTTTGCAATAATGAAAGGTATCCAAGGCAGGAATAACCCTAAAATGTTCTGGCGTAAGTCCAGCCCAGCGAACTTGTTCCTGCATGGCAGTTAACGGCATCAATGGATTCGCTGCCACAGCAGTTAAAAATCCCTGTTGAATAGCGTACTCAACTACTTTAACCCCTTGAGGAACAGCTTGAATCAGACACCGCAACGTAGAAAAATCAGATTCGTAAAACTCCTCGAAAATTGGTCGCAAAGTTTGAAATGACAAACCAGTGGCTTTACTAAAGTCGTCGTAAAACGTTTGCATATTTGTTTGCCCTAGTTTAGGCACATTTTTTGCAATTTCCAGCGATTTTAAGAGTTGCTTAGAGAACTTGTCGGGGGAGAGAAGATGCGCAAAACGAGGGGCTAAGATTCCAAGGTAATTACGCTTAAAATCAGCTTCATCTACGTTTGTCAACGTTCCCACAATGTCAAATAGAATTGCTTGAATCACGATCGTGTCCTCCTATTGAGGTCTCATACACAGAACTATTCATTGTTCTGGCTCTGTAGTATATTATTCTCCTTTTCCTTACGAATTCCTCCCACACTTGAGCTGTTCCTGTCCTGCAATTATTAATATTTCTTCCTCTTTGAACTAAATCAATTATACATACTTCCATCACCACATGCAGCAACCTTAAAGAGAACCTAACTATTTTTGAGTACAAAAAAAGGGCCTAAGCATTACATGAATTATCTCCTATATATTACAAATTGATTTCCGACAAAAATTGCGTTAATGTATAAATAAGTAAAGTCTAGGAAGTTAATTCTCTAGACCTTGCGCATGAGAGGATTTCTGGACGCGGAAATCCTCAATAATCGTTTTTAAATTATCAAATATTTAAAAGAATTACAAAAAGCTTGCCAATTTTCGAGCATTGGATTATAATAAATGATTATTGGGGGTATAGCTCAGCTGGGAGAGCGCTAGATTCGCATTTTAGAGGCCAGCGGTTCGATCCCGCTTACCTCCACCAAATTGATTATGTAAAAACCCTTGTTTTCAAGGGTTTTTAGTTGTCTCTAATATGTTGTTATCCTATATATCGCCAGAATTAAACATAAAAAAAATAAGATTGAATAACCATTCTTGTTATACTTTGCTAACCATTGGGGGAGAAATATGTCTGAGCAAACTTCATTTTTCTCAACATACCTCTCCATATACACAGTTAAGGGACATTTCCATCCAAAAATAAGCACAATCGTGGCTTCTAAACATACTGAAAAAACTGCAATCCAAAAGGTATAATCAATTTTATTTAAGAAAACCAAATAATACATATATACTAATATAGAGACATAAAAAACCCAAATAGTTGTATGCACTATTTTAAGAGCTAATAGTTTTGAAGCATTACTCATGAACCCACCTCTTTAGTTTGTCAAAACCTAATTTTGATTGGATTTGTTCAAATTCATAATAGCACAGGTTTGTAAATATCAGATTATGGTCAGATAAAGATTTGTTAAAACTTTCTTGTTACTTTTAAGCCCTGCTTGAGACAATGTTTCGTTGCCGAAAGGCCCTCATCCAATTTGGATTGGATAAGGGCCCCTCCTACTTCAGACGGAAGTCTTCTTCTTTAGTTTCCAGTAAAGGTTTATAATTCACCCCTTGTACATTGATATTTGCTTCGACTACTTTAAGCCCAGTCATACTTTCAATGGCTTCCTTCACCGATTCCTGTACCTTTAAAGCGACTACAGGAATTGAAACACCATGCTCTACCACAATAAAAAGGTCTACGGCGACCTCATGTTCACCGACTTCCACTTTAACCCCTTTCGACAGGTTTTTATTTCGCCCTAACATATGGGCAATATCTCCCACTAAACCCCCGCTCATGCCTGTTACACCTTCCACTTCAGAAGCTGCTAATCCAGCGATCACCTCTACAACTTCATCGGCAATTCGAATAGAGCCAAGGGAATTTTCCATTCCTAAGTTTTCCATGTCTTTACCTCCAATTCAATGCTCGTGGTTTAAATAGCATATATCAAGCATCGCACATCATTCTATAAGTCCCTAGATAAATTCAGCTAAACTTATGACGGAGTAAAAACTCCGTCATAATAGTTTTCCACAATATCCCACACAATTGTCATTATAACAAATCAAGACTAATCTGGCAAAGGTGGATGAAAGGTTCGAATTACCAAAATTGCGCATCGCACCTCGAACCTTAAATGTCGCAAGTTCATTCCTCTAGAATTCGACGCTGAATAAAATTCGTGTACACTTCGCCACGGCGGTAGAAAGCATTGTCCAATACCTTCAGATGGAACGGGATCGTCGTGTAAATTCCTTCGATCACAAATTCCTCAAGGGCTCGCTTCATCCGGGCGATAGCTTCTTGCCTAGTAGCGCCCCAAACAATCAATTTTCCGATCATCGAGTCATAGTAGGGTGGAACTGTGTATCCCTGGTAGGCTGCGCTGTCAACCCGT
>OMOF01000545.1 GCA_900290375.1 Candidatus Desulfosporosinus infrequens | reverse complement strand
TGGGAGTCAATGAAGAAACGATAATTATCAATTATCTCAAAGCTACAGGATTAAATCGGGCTTTTATCAACTTTGGCGAATATCAATTGCGTTACAAGCGATTTATATTTTAGAGCTAAAAATGTATTTTTTAAATCTGTGTAATCTGTGTAATCTGTGGTTAGTGCCGTGGCAGGGAGGGCTGATTAAAGAAAGAGCAGGTAACCCTGCTCTTTCAAATCGATATTTATTAACTTAACTCGATTAAATCATTAGTCCCACTTTTGGTCTGCAAGCCGTTTGTAAGAATCATAGCGAATCTTAGCATATTTCTCAGCACCCACAAAGAGTTCCTCTGCACTATCTGGGAAGGCACTCAGCAAGGAAGAGTAACGAACTTCGCCCATAATAAAATCACGGAAAGGCAAGGTCGGCTCTTTGGAATCTAGGCTAAAAGGATTTTTGCCTTGATCGATTAGATCCGGGTTAAAGCGATAGAGATGCCAGTAACCAGAATCAACCGCTAGTTTCGCCTCTTGAACGCTCTTGGTCATGCCAGCTTTGATACCATGGTTGATACAAGGCGCATACGCGATAATCAAAGAAGGTCCTTTATAAGCCTCTGCTTCTTTCATGACCTTGAGAGTTTGAGCCATGTCCGCACCTAAAGCGATCTGGGCTACATAGACGTAACCATAAGTCATAGCCATAGCGCCAAGGTCCTTCTTGCGGATCTTCTTACCAGCCGCCGCAAACTTGGCTACAGCAGCGCAAGGAGTTGCTTTGGAGGATTGTCCGCCCGTATTGGAGTAAACTTCAGTATCGACAACCAGAACATTTACATCTTCTCCGGAAGCCAAAACGTGGTCTAATCCTCCAAATCCGATGTCATAAGCCCAACCATCACCACCGATAATCCACTGAGATTTTTTAATAAGGTAATCTTTTTTAATTAAGATTTCAGCGAGGACTTTGTTATCTCCTGCGTATCCTTTAAGACCCGCGAGGATCTTGACTGTCGCAGCTTTGGAGGCTTCCGCGTCCTTCCAACCCGTGAGCCACTCTTGGAAGGCTTCTTTGAGCTCAGGACTGATTTCCATCTCAATTGCTTGCTTCATCAGATCAACAAGTTTTTCACGCAATTGGCTAACACCCACATACATCCCATAACCGAACTCGGCATTGTCCTCAAACAAGGAATTGGCCCATGCTGGTCCTTTACCCTCCGCATTGGTCGTATAGGGAACTGCCGGAGCACTTCCTGTCCAGATAGAGGTACAGCCAGTTGCATTAGCAATCATCATCCGGTCGCCGTGAAGTTGGGTGATCAATTTAATATAAGGAGTCTCACCACACCCTGGACATGCTCCGCTGAATTCAAGTAAAGGTTGAGCAAACTGACTGTTTTTAACCGAACCCAGTTCAAATAACTTGCCCTTGTTTGGTATAGTAGTCGCAAACTCCCAATTTTTGGCTTGAAGCTCAACTTGTTCTTCCGCTGGCTTCATATGGAGAGCCTTGCCTTTAGCCGGACAAACTTCGGCGCAATTGCCACACCCCGTGCAATCCAACGGACTGATTTGAACACGGAATTGGAGACCTTCAGCCCCTTTACCCGTAGCTTTCTTGGTTACGAACGTGGCCGGAACGTTTTTGACTTCTTCCTCGGTCAATAAGAACGGACGGATACAGGCGTGTGGGCAAACATAAGAACATTGGTTACACTGAACACAACTTTCCACCTGCCATTCAGGTACAATGACCGCGATCCCACGTTTTTCAAAAGCAGACGTCCCTAGCGGTACAGTCCCATCCTCGCGTCCTGAGAAAATGCTAACCGGTAGGCAATCCCCTTCTAAGGCACTCACTGGTCGGACAAAATTTTTAATGTACGCAGGCTCTTCGACGGCCGCTGCCGCTTGAGCTTGGGCATTGTCTGCATTGGCCCAAGACGCAGGGACTTCAACTTTAACAAAGGAAGAGACACCCTGGTCAATCGCTGCAATATTCATATCCACAACGCTTTGGCCGCTTTTGCCATAGGCTTTTACGACGGAAGCCTTGAGATAATTAATGGCCTCCTCGACAGGAATCACGTTCGCGAGTTTAAAGAAAGCCGCTTGCATGACCATATTAACATGGGAACCAAGACCAAGTTTATTACCAATCGCTATGGCATCTATAATGTAAAAGTTGACCTCGTTATTCGCGATGGATTGTTTCATGGTAGCTGGAAGTTTTTCTTCCAGTTCTTCAGCTGTCCAGTTACAGTTCAAGAGAAAAGTACCATTTTTCTTTAAGCCTTTTAAAAGGTCATATTTGTAAACATAGGTCTGGTTCGAGCAAGCGATGTAATTTGTGCCCGTAACATAATAAGGAGATTTAATGGGTTTTTTCCCAAAACGGATATGGGAAATCGTGTTTCCGCCGGATTTCTTACTGTCATATTGGAAATAAGCTTGCGAATAAAGCTCAGTGTGATCCCCAATGATCTTAATTGCTTGCTTATTGGCACCGACAGTACCATCTGAACCGAGACCGAAGAATTTGCAGGAAATAGTCCCTTCTGGTGCAGTGTCTATAATCTCATCTTCAGCTAACGACTTAAAGGTTACATCATCCACGATGCCAATGGTAAAGCCATTTTTCGGGCTTTCGGACTTGAGGTTCTTGTAAACAGCCAAGACTTGAGAAGGGGTCGTATCTTTTGAACCCAAGCCATACCGGCCGCCGATAATCACTGGTTTAATATTGCTTGTGTAAAAAATCTCTTTAATATCTAGATAAAGAGGTTCACCTAAGGCGCCTGGTTCTTTGGTACGCTCAAGAACCGCAATCTTCTTAACGGTTGGTGGCAGCACTTTAAAGAAGTAATCGCTGGAGAAGGGACGATACAAGTGAACTTTAACTACTCCAACCTTTTCTCCTTTGGCTACGAGATAATCAATGGTTTCTTCAATCGTGTCACAAATCGAACCCATCGCCACGATGATATACTCAGCATCGTCTGCTCCATAATATTGGAACGGATGATATTCACGACCAGTGAGTTTCTTATATTCTTGCATATAATGTTCAACCATATCAGGAATTGCATCATAGAAAGGATTGCAAGCTTCGCGGCCTTGGAAGTAGATATCCGGATTTTGAGCAGTTCCGCGTAGAACCGGATGCTCAGGATTCAAAGCACGGTCACGGAAGCCTTGAAGCGCCTCTCGATCTAATAATTGAGCAACGTCCTCATACTCCGGGACTTCAATCTTTTGAATTTCATGAGAGGTACGGAATCCATCAAAGAAATGTAGGAAAGGTACGCGAGCCTTAATCGTTGTAAGGTGAGCAATAAAAGCCAGGTCCATAGCTTCTTGAACATTATTTGAGGCAAGCTCTGCGAAACCAGTTGCCCTAACAGACATAACATCCTGATGATCACCAAAAATCGAAAGTGCATGGGCGGCTATAGCACGGGCGCTTACATGGAATACGCAGGGCAGAAGCTCACCGGCGATTTTATACATATTCGGGATCATTAAGAGCAAGCCTTGTGACGCTGTATAAGTGGATGTTAAAGAACCACCTTGGAGTGAGCCGTGTAAGCAGCCCGCGGCACCCCCTTCGGATTGCATCTCCACAACCTTAACGGCTTGTCCAAATATGTTCTTCCTTCCGANNACCAATTCGGCCATCGTCGAAGAGGGAGTAATAGGGAAGATGGCGGCAACTTCCGTAAACGCATACGATGCGTGCGCGGCTGCCTCATTACCATCCATAGTCTTCATTTTTGCCATTATTTTTATCCTCCTAATCATGTGCTTAATTTAATTTTAGGGATTATGTAGGTTGTCCCTGTCTTATAACAGCATAGCATATCATAGGCACTTCTACAACAAATTATAATTTCATATCCTGTTTTATCTACGAAAATAACTACCAAATGTCGATTGCCTAGAAACCAACTTAAGGCAACAATTATTCTGAATAGTGCCAACTTTCACAGAATTAATATACCTCTTAACTGTTTCATTCGTCAAGAACTAATTTGGACAAATTAAAACTCCAACTACCAGCACTTATGTCAGTGGGAAAACTTGCCTAATCAGATTCCTAATAACTGTAGTACTACCAGGGCTATAACTCCAGGGAAACCCAAAAGA
The DNA here is from genome assembly GCA_900290375.1 of Candidatus Desulfosporosinus infrequens. GTDB lineage: Bacteria > Bacillota > Desulfitobacteriia > Desulfitobacteriales > Desulfitobacteriaceae > Desulfosporosinus > Desulfosporosinus infrequens. The sequence goes on along the minus strand of OMOF01000545.1, from coordinate 2,721 downwards.
CCGACCAATATTATCGTAAAAAAATTAATCGGAATTGCAAACCCAAAAATACTAAGCAGAAAGTCGCACAACCAGAGTCCGACAATACCTCCTAACATATGAATTGTAATCTTCAATACTAGATCAGGTTTACCTAGAGTAGAACGAACAACTAATCCTATTAGTAAAATGAGCAGACCAAGAAAGACTAGGGTCATGTAAATTCCTCCTCGTCCAGTGCTAGTCCATAATTATGCACTCCTTAAACAAAGAAGAACTCTGAGTTAGTTTAAAGCATCTTAAAAAATGTACGTCTCTAATAAAGCCAAAAGGAAAAGCATGTTCACTAATTTCTCTGTCGATCAGTGCGCATGCTTTCTCAGTATATTCAAAGTTGTCGGCGTCCTTCTAAAGCTCGGGCAATGGTTACCTCATCAGCATATTCTAGATCTCCGCCCACAGGTAAACCATGCGCTATCCTGGTTACCTTAATTCCCAAAGGTTTTAGCAAGCGCGCCAAATATAAAGCAGTTGCTTCCCCTTCTACGGTGGGGTTCAGCGCCATGACCACTTCTCGAATTCCGTCCAAACGCTTCAGGAGCATATTAACGGTCAACTGCTCCGGGCCAATTCCATCCATTGGCGAGAGGACGCCATGGAGAACATGATAAAGCCCTTTAAATTCTCTGGTTTTCTCTAAGGACACAACATCTCTGGGATGCTCAACAACGCAGAGCGCCGTTTGATCTCGTTGCGTATTTTGGCAGAGCCCACATGGGTCTTGATCTGTAAAGTTTGAACAGATGGAACACTTTCTGATATCTCGATTTGCTACAACGATAGCCTTCGCTAAATCCTCTGAAACCCGCGGTTGTTGAAGGAGGTAAAAGGCCAATCGCCCAGCTGTTTTGGGGCCAATCCCCGGTAGACGGGCCAAACTGCTAATCAGATCTGCCAATGGTTGGGGGTATTGTAAAAAATCCATAGATCGCCTAGAACAATCCGGGGATCTTTAAACCACCGGTCAGTTTACCCATCTCATTGTTGGCCATTTCTTGGGCTTTCCTTAAACCTTCGTTTAAGGCCGCTTTAATGAGATCTTCTAGCATTTCTACATCTTCCGGATCGACTGCTTCAGGCTTGATTTTCAACTCAACTAATTCCATTTTTCCACTTACGATGACCTGGACCATTCCACCACCGGAAGAAGCATCCACTGTTTTAGTTAGAAGTTCTTCCTGCACTCTCGCCATATCCTCTTGCATCTTTTGGGCCTGCTTTAACATCTGACTCATATTGCCACCCATACCGCCGCCCATTCCCTTCATTCCTGCCATTCAAACGCACATCCTTATCTCTTATTTTCGTATTCTTTATATAATTTAGGGTTATCCCTCTTTGACAACTACTCGATCCGCACCAAACATTTCCTTAGCCTTGTCAATCAAGGCCTGCTCTTGAGATTTCAACTCTTGGTTATCTGGCGTTTGCTTGGTTTGGAATTCATTTTCCATAAAATTTTGTAAAGTCAGAGAAATACCGAATAGTTGCTTTAGAACTTCTTCAATCGTCTGCCGATTTTCGATTTGGCTAACTTTATCCTTATGAAAGGAACATCCCTCACGGAAAAGTAGCGTCAAGGTATTTTCCTCAAGTTGAACTGGTTTCCCTTCCATCAAAAAAGCCTGGGTCGATTTTTTTCGTTTTTTGACCTGATCCAAGACGTCGTTCCAACGCTCTTGAATTCCCTCTATCCTTAGGTCAGGTTTGGCCCCTGGCGCAGTGTTGCCTAAATCAACCCTTTTAGGTTCAGCCTTTGGGGTCTTCTGGGATGGGGTTAAATCATTCGGGATCACCTAAACGTGTACCTTGCAGCTGTTGTTCCATTACAGCTATCCGCTTTAAGATGGCTTCCTGACCACTGCTCGACGTAGGTTGACCTTCATGAATAGTCTGAACTAACAAGAGTTCGGCAGCCAACCGGGCATTAGATGCGTATTTAAGTTGCCCTTCTCCTTGTAATAAAATAGAAATCCAACGCAACATTCGAGAAATCCCAATCTGTTCGCTCTGTTTGACTAACTGCTCTTGAATGTACTCTGATACTATTGGCACATCTCCCGTAGCGGCGGTCAACAGCATTTGCCGAAGATAATCCAAGAGTTCTCTGATAATCTGGCGAGGATCACGACCTTGCTGAATACCTTCCGATAAAAAGGTTAAGCTTTTCCCGTAATCAGAGGAGAGTAGCGCTTCTACTAATTGGGCACTAAATGTCTCCCCGACCATCCCCAGTACCTGATACACTTCTTCCACCCCGATCGGGTCATCTTGAAGAAGGCATTGATCCAGTATACTCAAAGCATCTCGGAGGCCTCCCTCCGACTTTTGAGCAATCACTACTAAAGCGCCCGGATTGACCTGTCTAGATAGAGAAGTACATACTTCAACTAATCTTTTTTGGATATTTTCTACTGAGATGCGATGAAATTCAAAACGTTGTACGCGAGAGAGAATAGTTAGGGGTATTTTTTGAACCTCAGTCGTCGCCAAAATAAAAACGACCTTTGCTGGAGGCTCCTCCAGTGTCTTGAGTAAGGCATTGAAAGCCTCTGTTGTTAACATATGTACTTCATCGATAATATAAACTTTATGCTTCCCTTGTATCGCACTTAATTTGACGTTTTCACGTAAGTCGCGAATTTCATCAATCCCACGGTTCGAAGCGGCGTCAATCTCAAA
>OMOF01000604.1:1427-1872 GCA_900290375.1 Candidatus Desulfosporosinus infrequens | reverse complement strand
GAAATTTAGGAGTATAGCGACAACTAGCTTGATAAACACCGCCCCTGAAACCAGCATGGTTGCTGGATTCATAATTTTTTCATGTGCCTAAAATGACTCTTGACTGTCGAACCCGAGATATTGTCTATATCTTAATTATTATAATTATACGTTAATACTATTGTATTACATTAGCTAAAACGCTGAAAGTTTCAATGGACGGTTCGGCGGCATAATAGAACATAACAATACAATATAAGAAACATTATATTGTATTACTGATTTTGGAAGTGTATAATATAGGAAAACCTATAATTTATTGAAATTTCGGAACAAGGCTTGTCAGGCGAGATGTTGCCCATAAAATCCAATCGTAAGACGACGTATCGAAAGAGCCTCTTAGGTGCTAACGTGTCAAAAAAACAGAACATAATAATTTAGAGCCAGGCTAGGAGGGATTTCAGAT
>OMOF01000604.1:0-1417 GCA_900290375.1 Candidatus Desulfosporosinus infrequens | reverse complement strand
TGTCGGCTAAAAATCGCCTATGCGGCGAGGTCTTGTTTAAGTTGGAGAGGTTGCACATCGATTGGAGTAATTTAAATGACTGAGTGGTTAGATTTTCTCAGGGAAGAGGGTAAAAGTGAAAATACGATAAAGAGTTATGGTGCACAGCTCTTGCTTTTTGAAAGATGGTTTAAAGTGAGTAACACAGAAGAACTGACTCCAGAAAGGGTCACCTCAATTGATCTGAGAGAGTACATGTCGTATTTAAAAAATGTGGAAGTAAAGAAAGCGGGAACCATCAATTTGGTGTTTAGTGCCATCCGATCCTGGCTTGTGTATAATAATCAAGTTATTAAGGTGCCCAAAGCGGTCAAGGTAACTAGCATAGCTCCTAGAGCTTTAACAAGGGTCGAACAAAATGCGTTGATGAGGGCGGTGGAACGCGCTGACGATCTTAAAGGGTTAGCGGTAATAACGTTCTTGAAAAATACAGGGCTCCGCCTCAGTGAGGCTGTGGCTTTAAATATCGAAGATTTACTAATGGGAGAACGCAGCGGGAAGGTTCTGGTTCGCCATGGCAAGGGAATGAAAGAAAGGGAAGTCCCTCTTAACGGAGAGGCTAGAAGGGTACTTAAGGGATATTTAAACAATCGGACAAAAGGCCCAGTGTTTTTAAGCCAAAAAGGGAACCTACGTCTTAGTAACAGTGGTATATATCAAATTGTCGTTAAGTATGCATATCAAGCAAAAATAGACGAACGCCACCCGCATACTCTGAGGCATACTTTCGCCAAGAATCTGCTGGAAGCCGGTGAAGACTTGGGAACGATTGCTGTTTTACTGGGTCACGCAAATCTTAATACAACAGCTATTTATACCCGCCCAACGCAAAAAGATCTTCAGAAAGCAGTGGAGAGGTTATCTGAAGATTAAGGATTAAGAGGAAAGTCTCTGTTATAATATTTACAGAAGATGGATGGAGAGTAAGGAACTCTTAAGAAACAAGGTGGATAACAATATGAGTATTGAAACTAAACTCCTACACCGTTTGGAGCATTTGGACGAAGGCCAAAAATATGAGTTGCTTGATTTAGTGGATGGATTAATAAAGAGCAAGGGGTTGCCGCCGGTTCAAGATGTTTTAAGCCTTGAGGATATCAAGAACATCATAATACCTATATGCGCGGATTATCCCATTAGGAAAATAGGCGTTTTTGGTTCTTACGCTCGCGGCCAAGCGGATGAGGAGAGCGATATTGATTTGGTCATCGAGTTTGATGGCGATATTGGGCTATTCTCATTTTCTGGGTTGAAAGTTCGTTTAGAGAATGCACTAAAAAGGACAATTGATTTGGTAGAGCCTGAGACCATGGTTGAAAACATCCGGATTAATATGGGAAAAGAGGTTATTGTTATTTATGAGAAAAGGCAATGATGT
>OMOF01000137.1 GCA_900290375.1 Candidatus Desulfosporosinus infrequens | reverse complement strand
TTATTTTGGTGTCATCCTGAGCGAGAGCGAAGGATCTAGGGCCTTAAGATCCTTCGCTTCGCTAAGGATGACAATAAAATGTGATATTAATAGCAAGACAAGGGGTTTCTGCAGCAGAATCAAGGTATGATATAGGAAAAACAATCACTTCTATAAAATATCTTTATAAACTCCAGTACTGTGCCCGTTTTTTTATCCACACAGCCTGATTCTAAGACTAAAAGCGGTATCAAATAAGTGCAATTTAACAAATCTCGTTGAGACTTCGTGGGAAAGGAAACGCTTAAAATACTAGGTTTTGAACAAAATTCTCTGTATCCTTTGCTATGGTAATATTTGAACATTGAGGTAATATCCATTCCCACAGTATCAATGTCCTTAAATACTGATTTAGCAACGTAGGAGATATGAAGAGCGATAGGTTGTTGGTCGATATACCTCAGTCTTCCAACTTTGAAAATCTTGTCATCCCCATCAGTTTTAAGATAATCATAAATTTCCTCATTAAATTTGATTTCCCGACAAAATATTGTCTTTGATTGGAAATCATATCCTTTTTCTAACATTTTTTGGCTGAAACTCACATCACCCGAAAGTACAAGCTCAATCTGTTTATTTCTGTCTTTAACATAGCTTCCTTTCCCCTGTTCCTTATAAACATACCCTAACTCTTCAAGTCTTTCATAGGCCTTCCGAACTGAAATTCTCGGCATCTTGTATTGATCAGCTATTTCATTTTCCGAAGGTAATTTATCATGGGCCTTGTATTGACCAGAGACAATTAGAGAAACTAACTTATCCACTATTTCTATTTCATTTGACATGCTAAACCCCCACTAACAAATTTACATACGCTACTTATTTTGTGGGAGAGTTGATTTTATCTTGTTCTTTAACATATTTTCTGTATTCCGTTGGTGTGTTAATTCTCCAATTTTGACGATGCCTTTCAGTTTATCGTTAATAAAGGTCTGAAAACAGGCCGGAACATGGTCTTGATGATATCTATGCAAGGCAACACATTCCCGACAACGTCCATGCCATTCACACAGTGTCTGGGTACATGTGCACTTGAGGTGTTCAGGGTTGCAGGCAATCTTTCTATTTTCTAAAACCAAATCATAATATTCTTCTTTTGTTCTCATTTGAACTTCCTTTCTAAACTCACTTTATGTTGCATGATTAACCGATTTTTTGCTTCATTCTTAAATCTGAAGCCAATTGAATCAAATCATCCACAGCCCGTTCTGTCGAGCGTCCAGGTATAGCCACCGCTGCCTTTTCTTGCATTCTTTCAATATCCTCCGGATTATTTAAGAAGCGGTTGAGAAGGCGTTCTAATTCCTCTTCTGTCCCAGCAACGTATCCTGCTCCAGAGCGTTGTACAAACTGTGCATTTTCATCTTCCTGTCCTGGGATCGGCTTAAAGATAACAAGCGGCAAGTGTTTGGTTAATGCCTCAGAAACTGTTAATCCGCCCGCCTTAGTGATAATCAGATCGGAAACCTCCATTAATTCCTCAATGTTATGAACATACCCTAGCCGCACAATGGGATTACGAGCCTGAGCACTTACCTCTTCTAAAAAGTGGTATAGTTTTTTATTTTTTCCACACACAATAATGGATTGAACTGGAACCAGAGAATCTGCTAGTCTCATGCAAATTTTTTTCACGCTTTTCCAACCGACGTAAGCCCCTCCCATTAGAAGAAAGGTCGGCAGATCTGGATTTAAGCCTAACTCGGAAATAATATGCCCTCGATCCATTTTTCCTTCGAATTTCGGGCTGACTGGGATTCCCGTCACAAGAATACGTTGTGCTTGGATTCCCCATGACAATAAATTTTTCTTAACGTCAGTACAGGCTACTATGTAACGATCAACACCTGGATGGACCCAATGACTGTGAACCGCATAATCGGTAATTACGGTAATAACCGGAACCTGAAGAATTCGTTCAAGTCTCAGTTGAGCTAAAACCGAAGAAACTGTAGGGTATGTACACACAATGAGATCTGGTTCAAACGCCTGAATGTAATTGAGAAAATCACTACGACCTAATTGGTTAAGAAAACGTTGTATCATCGATTGAGGCTGGAACTTAGCTGTCTTATAATAGAATTTTCCCCAGAGCTTGGGGGTATGTTTAATCATCTCAATATATAAGTTTTTAGCCATAGCGTTTAACCGCTTACTCAAGAAATCACCAAAATCGAGATGTATGATTTTTGCCAAAGGATCCTTAATACGTATACCTTCAATTACAGCTTCTGCCGCTCGAAAATGTCCATTTCCAAACCCAGCAGAGAATACGAGAATTCTTAACGGTTTCACTACTTGCCCTCCCTCTCAACGGCTTTTTCTAACTACCCTTCCTTAAATAGCAGGTGGCAGAAGGCAAATTTCTTCTCTACGCAAATCGTAATGTTAAACGATCTAAGCGATTACAAGTAAAATCCAAAAACCCAGCAGAAGTGGAAATTGTTAGAGGGATCAATATTTCTGAAGCCCTATGATAACTCTCTTCAGAACACCCTTCCTCCAGTGATACCAAGGGATAAAGAGGGCCTGAAACTTTCGCATTATGATCAATCCACTGCGCTGGGTGAGAAAACGGTAAATATATACCACTCTGGGCAGGAAACTTTGTCCAGTTTTTAGTTGCCCATGTTTCGAACTCCTTGTGACCGTCGAAAACGATCCCCAAGGAATGGTGTGGTACACACATGTCTTGGACAAGGTGAAGTGCTGCGCCCAAAAAGAACATTCCTTTATCAACATTTTTAGGAAAAAAAGTAAACGCCTTATTGAAGTAGTACTGGCACTCAGCTGTTGCACCTGGCCAGCCAATGATTCCTTGCTTGTCGGGATCGCTGTAGAAATGATTGACGTTTTTCCACCCGCGGTCTGCCCAGTATAAACCTTTTGTCAACATAGAGTGATATGCCTTGAACAATCTGGCGATATCCTCTTTGCCGTCATGCTGCAAAGCAAGATAAGCCTGTTCCAGACAATGAACATGGGTTACCCCTGGGGAGTCTAGAAAATATTGCAAGGGACCTGCTGAGGCAAGAAGCAACTTTGTCATCTTACCAAGTGTCTGAACTAAAATCCCCTCATACATCTCCATGTCAACACCTCTCCTTTACACTTTGAAATAATTTTATCGTATAACTGTAAAGGAGGTATTATTCTCAGGTTAAGAAACAGCAGAGATTTGTTAAATTCATGTTATTTTTAACGAATGATTGAGGTAACCGCTTAATCATCGACAAGGAATTTCACATAGAACTCTATAATTAAAAGTCCTCAAATGATAACGATAACTTTAACAATAACTTAACACTCATTTCATCAAATTTTTACAATAAACTATTATTATGTAGTAAGGATATGCCGCGAAATAACTCGAATGAATAGGCAGTTTTAGTCTAAAAAAGGAGTTTTCTAATGTTTAAGCCGGTAGATACGAGCCAACAAAAGCTATACCGTCTACTTAGGAACAAGAAAACAATCTGGGTGCTGTATCTAGATATAATTAAATTTCATGAGGTAGAATTTCGCTATGGCTATAAAATTTGCAACCAAATTCTATCTGAAATTGCAAGTGAACTTCATCTTACACTTAAACAACAACGTAATCTCTATCTATTCTCTCATTTTGAAAGTAGGGGTGGGGATGACTTCGTTGTTTATTTTGTTCCTGGGAATAAGACACAATTTAAAATGAAGGAAGTCATTGAGCGATGGGTTCTTCCCTTGGAAGAAAGGTTTAACCGTAGAATTAGGAAACTAGTTAATGAGAAAATTAGCTTGCGTTCCGGACTTGCTCAGTGTATCAACGAATCCGGTCGTGGTGCCGACTATTTACTTTATGCCGCAGTGAAAGAGGCCTTCCTCCTCAATAAATCCGAACCAGATCCCCATTTTTTCGCTCGTCGTGAAGAAATTACCAACGTCCTCGAAGAACCCGACACATACTTAAAAATAGCTTTCCAACCAATCGTTGAAACCCGAAGCGGAGAGGTGTTTGGTTACGAGGCATTGGCTCGTATACCAGGCTCCACTTGTTTTAATAATATTGCTGACCTTTTTCCATTTGCTGAGAAAATTGGGCAGCTCTATCCGATCGATACACTTTGTCGACGTCATGCTATTACTTCTTTCCCTAACATTGTTCGCAACAAAGAATTACTATTCCTCAACATTAACCCCCAGGTCCTAATCGACCCCGAGTTTGCCTCAGGGCATACCAGAAAATTGCTTAGTGAAAAAGGGTTATCTCCAACAGATGTTGTCCTCGAAATTACCGAACGGAGTGCCATATCGGATTTCTCCACATTCAGAGATGCTTTAGATCATTACCGTAACCAGGGTTACCTGATTGCCTTGGATGACGTGGGGGCTGGCTACTCAAGTTTACAGTCTATAGCGGAGCTACATCCTGACTTTCTCAAAGTAGACCGCTCTTTAATTCAAGGAGTGAATGCTGATCCGATCAAATGGGCCTTACTGGAGACTTTTGTCACCTTTTCGAAACGTATAGGGTGCCGTATCATCGCAGAAGGGGTAGAAACTGCAGAAGAGATGAGCACTGTGGTCCAGTTAGGGGTGGATTATGTACAGGGATTTTTCGTCGCAAAACCCTCCTTTAAACGAAAATGCATTAATCCTGCCGTTATAGAAATCCTAGATCCGTTACGTCGATTTAACTCCTTAGATCAAAACCCTATTTTTTCCATGGTCGAGCCCTTACCATTGTTCAATAGCGACGCTCTTGTCCATTCCGTTGAAACATACTTCCGTGAACACCTCCACCAATGGTTGGTGGGGATAATCGAAAACACTCGTTTAGTCGGTGTTATACAGCGCGACAGACTTTTTGCTGCCCTTGGTACTCGCTATGGTGTGTCTCTTTTTTCAGAACGTACTGTTCCCATTTTGATGGATACTAATCCTCTCATAGTGGAAGACACCACTCCTTTAGAGGTGGTATCTAGTCTGGCTATGCAACGCTCTGATGGTCAGTTATATGATGGCATAATTGTA
>OMOF01000449.1 GCA_900290375.1 Candidatus Desulfosporosinus infrequens | reverse complement strand
TCAATCGTTGTGCGTCTTTGTGGCGCTCAGTTATAATACCATTTTCAATGCGTGCTGTCAACTGTTATCTTTCCAGTCTTTCTCCAAGTTTCTCGCTTAGAGAAGCAACGACTGTTATATTATCTCGAACAATCAGAATCGTCATATTTGTAGAAAGATTAATTTAAATCAACGGCTAAGATTTCCGAACAAAGATCCCTCCGCCAATGCGTTGATCTGAAGGGATACAGGGAGGTATTCTTGAATAAAAAGATTTTCATAAGAGAGGACCCTTAGGGGACGAAGTAGGAGGGTTTGCTAGGTATATTCGGATTATTATTTAATCGCTATAAGGTTTGAAACGCCCGCTGATTTCTCTTTCTTCAACAGGTATAATTACCATTCCTGATTCTTTGCCTTTAACTTTATAATTTTCCGATATGCAACCTGAAAGATCAGAGATTTTTACATATCCATGTTGTTTAATACCCATCAAATCACCTCCCTCACTGCTTTACCACCCACGTTCTAGAATGTTCACATTTTAAACCCTACGTTCTTACTTTAAACTGTATGATATTATTGATATATACTATTATCTAAGAACTATAGGGTAAATATTCGCTTCCATGTACGAATTTTTCAGGGTTTTTATTGATAACAATTTTGAATAAACTGGATATCATCTTCAGTCCTATCTAAAAAAGCGATGGTAATTAAGGATATAATTCTCCAAAGTGATACCGTACGATAAGCTAATTAATGTCTAGAACTGACGAGTGTCTTAGCAGGTTGGGTATAATTTCGTGAGTTTTAATGCAACTTCCCGTGTTAGAGCATAGACCTTTTCCGCCACATCGATTGAACAACTTCCCACTCCGCAACTTGGTGTAATCAGGGACTGCTTCAATAAAGATCTTCTGTCAATACCATTTTGAACAAGAAACGCAACGTGTTGTTCGAAAAGAGTAATTAAATCATCTGTGTTTAACTCCAGGACTTTTTGGTTTGTCGGGATTAACCCCCAGGCTAATAACCCTCCTCTGTCAATAAAAACCTTAAGTTCTTCTAGATATACTGTCATGCTCGTGAAATACTCATAAGCATCAAAGTTAACTATATCTGTTTTTGACATAAGAATCATTGACCAATCTGTACCGGCGCAGACATGAATTCCAGCTATTCCATTAGCCAAATGAATCGAGTCAATTATTTCGTTCAGTTCGCTGGTAATTTCTTCTTTCTTCAGGGTAATGAAGGTCGATTGACCATAGCCATATAATCCTGGCTCATCGATAAAAATGATCACCGGTTTGTTATACTGATTTAGAATTTTGGTCTGCCAAAAGGCTTGCAACGCGAGAGATTTAACAACAATTTCCCGCAATTCTGAACTATAATATGAAGACCTCTTATCTTGATCCGTTAATTGAAGACCTAAGGTAACCGGTCCAGTAACCTGTCCTTTAATAAATTGCGCCTCACTAAAATCACCATTTATTAACTTTTTCAAAAAACTATAAAATCCTTGAGCGGATTCTTCTGGGAATGAAAAAAAGTTAAGATTGTCTAAATTACCTGCCATTATCTCTAAATATTGATTGTAAAACTCGGTTACCTTGTCTAACCAACTTGGCTGAGAACTGTCAAAGAACTGCTTTCCGCCTTGTTCCACGACCAAACCAAGCTTTAACAACGGAAATGTATATTGATTCAACATATCTTCTGAAGAAGCTTGGTTTGGCAATTGCGGCCAATGGGGTATCTCTCTTAAGGTTTCAATCAATTCTATAGCTTCAGTCGTCTTTAAATGCGGCAAACTGCCAATACCAATGGCTAATAACGATAAATCAGTCTTCAAATCACATACTCCTTTTGTAAAGAATTTTTCAGTTTATTTCTAAAATGAGCAAATTGGTTGGGAGGAGAGAGATATCTATTTTCAATTTAAAGGAATACTCTATATAATTAGAGAAAACTTTGCTGTGCAAAGGGAGTTGAGAAATTGTGAGTAGAGATGATTTCGCAATTAAAAATGGATTTATAAGTTATGAAGAAATGCTATTTAACAGCATCACAGTTGTATATGACCATGGAATTTCCTTTTTTACCACAATCATTCATAATATAGGCTGGCTCGCTTGGATAGACGAGCGTCCAGAGCAAGTTATAGGAATTTTTGAAACCTTCGAAAAAGCCCATGAACAATTA
>OMOF01000133.1:10207-12105 GCA_900290375.1 Candidatus Desulfosporosinus infrequens | reverse complement strand
TATTGCATTACTAGCCCTACTTTTGGGTGAGAAAGACAAAAATGTTCCTATGGCGTCATAACTCTTACTCATTTCGTCTATGACGGTGTCTCAGAGGGTAGGTACCGGTGAAATGGGCTTGTTTTCATTTCCCCAGATGGACATGCGGTCTAATACTGGGATCAAGGTCTTCCCCTTTTCTGTTAAGGAGTATTCTACTTTAGGTGGTATTTGATGATATTCCTCTCGATAAATCAATTGTTTAGCTTCAAGTTCTTTGAGCTGCTGGCTGAGCATTTTGTGAGTAATGGGGGGGAGTATTTTTTTTAGTTCACCATATCTTAACACTTTGTGCTCAGATAGCTTATAGAGTATAACCCATTTCCATTTACCTCCCACAATGGATAAGGTATATACTATAGGGCAATTACATTTGTCGGGTGACCAATTTGCCATAATTACTCTCCTTTTGTATAGTATCTTACAAAAAAGTTCATACTTATCTTATGTATTAAAATAATATATAATGCAAGAGGAATAGTCAAGAATAAGAAAAGGACATACAAAAATGGAGGTATGGGTATGAAAGTATTAGCTATCAATGGAAGTCCGAGAAAAAATGAAAATACAGCAACTTTGTTGAATAAAGCATTGGAAGGGGCCGCCTCGCAAGGAGCTAAGACTGAGCTCATCCATCTTTATGATCTTAACTTTAAAGGGTGCATAAGCTGCTTTGCCTGTAAATTGAAGGATGGAAAAAGTTACGGAAAATGTGCAGTTAAGGATGACCTGACCCTAATACTAGAAAAAATTGATAACGCCGATGCGATTATTCTTGGTTCACCTATATATTTCGGAAATGTTACTGGTGAGATGAGGTCATTTATAGAACGGATGGGATTCCCATACCTAGTATATGATGCAAACTACTCTACTCTTTTCAAGAAAGAGATACCTGTGGGCTTTATTTACACCATGAATTTGGATGAGAAAACGATGAAAGAATGGGGCTACGTTCCGGTTCTCAAGGGGACTGAAGATATGGTAGGGCGAATTTTCCGAGCTCCCGAAGCTCCTGAAGTCTTATATGTTACAGATACTTATCAGTTTAAAGATTATTCTAAATATGTTGTAACTGCGTTTAATGAAGCTCATAAAGCCAAAAGGCGGAAAGAAGAGTTTCCAATGGATTGTGTAAAAGCCTTTGAAATGGGGGCAAGATTTGCTGGAAAAAGTTAAATAAGCAATTTTTAGCCGGGTATGAAGGCCAAACGAATGCAATAGGGGACGGTTCTTGCTTGCATAATAGGAAGTATGCAAACAAGAACCGTCCCCTATTGCATTGTCCCCTATTGCATTCTTATGCAAGAGAGAACCGTCCCCACTTGCGTTCCATACATAAAAAAATCCCACTCTCGTATATTTAGAGGGAGTGGTGAACTTGAGGTAGGTCTAAGGTGATAATGCAAGATGAAGAAGGGAGAGGAAAGCTTGAGAGATATAATGATGCTTATTGTGAGTTTAGGTATCATTTTGATTGGAGCAGAAGCGTTCACGAATGGGATTGAGTGGTTGGGGCAAAGGCTGATGTTGGGAGCCGGAGCTGTTGGGAGTATTCTTGCGGCAGTCGGAACGGCTTTGCCAGAGACTATGGTTCCCATTATAGCTTTTATAGGCAGCGGAGTGGACACAGACGGCTCAGATATTGGCATTGGAGCTATTCTTGGTGCGCCTTTCATGTTGGCGACACTTGCCTTTTTTATCACGGGGCTTTCGGTATTATTGTTTCGTCGGAAAAATCGGCCCCTACAGTTGGATACTAAGGTTGTGCAACGTGACTTAGAATTTTTCCTCTTTGTATATACGACGGCTATTCTGGCGTCCTTTCTACCCAACCAACTGCTCAAGAATGGAGTCGC
>OMOF01000133.1:0-10197 GCA_900290375.1 Candidatus Desulfosporosinus infrequens | reverse complement strand
GAAAATTTGGCCCCGCTCTATGTGGCGAGTCGGACTGATAATCCAACGCTGGCTATGATTTTAGTGCAAATCGTTTTAGCTTTAATTGCGATCGTATTTGGGGCGCATAGCTTTGTCAATGCTGTGCAGCCTATTGCAGAAGCTGTTGGGATACCAGTCTTTGTGCTTTCTTTAATTATCACACCGATTGCAACAGAGCTGCCGGAGAAGTTTAATAGTGTACTTTGGATTCGTCGTGGTAAGGACACGTTAGCCGTAGGAAACTTGACTGGAGCTATGGTATTTCAGAGTTCTGTGATTCCAGCGATCGGTATCGCTCTTACGCCATGGAAATTGGATACCTTGGCACTGTGGAGTGCGGTTCTTGCTTTAGGGGCTGCGATGATTCCATACTTTTCATTGCGGCGAAAAGGTGTGATCTTGCCGAGCAGTCTCCTGATTGGAGGAGCCTTTTACCTTCTTTTCATTCTGACCGTATTTCGGTTTCCGATCCAGTAAACTCAGCAATCAGCATGCCCCCTAAAACTAACCCGGCACCAATTAATCCTTTAAGGGTCAATACTTCACCGGCTAAGAAAAAGGCCGAGATGGCGGAAAATACGGGTTCCATGGAAAAAATAAGGGCGGTATGGGTCGGAGTGGTGAATTGCTGCATTTTGCTTTGAACAAAGAAAGCGAGTGAAGTTGCAGGGATGGCGGTGACCAGTAAGGCAAGCCAGACAGTTGGGCTGAAGTGCATAGGTGGTTGAGGTATGAGTAGTGAGAAAATACCGCTTAAAACGCTCACCGTAAGGATTTGGACACTGGTTAAAACTATTGCATTGGTCTGGGGGGCATAACGTCCGACTAAAAAAATTTGTAGTGCAAAACTTAAGGCACAGACTAGAACCATGAGGTCGCCCTTGTTGAGTTGAAACCGATCACCTAAGGAAAGCAAAGCAAGGCCTACCAGAGCGCTCAGGATACCGAGGAGTAGACTGGGGCGTGGAAGTTTGAACGTCGTTATGGTGACGAGGGCGGGGACGAAAACGACAGAGAGTCCAGTGATAAAACCGGCGTTGGATGCGGTTGTATATTGCAGGCCCACCGTTTGCCAGGCGTACCCAGAGAAAAGAAAGATCCCCAGGGCTACTCCGACGAGTAGGCTTTTTTTGGAGAGATGTCTTTTTTGGAACCAGAGAAAAGGCGATAGGCTAATAAAAGCGAGGGCGAAGCGAATCGCAAGAAATGGAAACGGGGGAAGATCCGCTATGGCCCATTTGACGATGACGAAGGTGGAACCCCAAACTAGGGTAACCAATAGTAATAAAAGATCAGCCCATCGGCTGCGATTTAGTCTCAATCCATCAACTCCTTTAATTTGTTAATTTTCTGACCAAAACAATCAGGATGTCAGGTGGTTTTCTCAAATCAAGAAAAGGCCGTTGCGCGGGATACGCAACGGCCTTTTTGAGTTTAACAGATTTTCACCATCAGGTGACATCTTCAGACCTCTGGTCCCGGATATCCGACCTCTGAAAAGTAGATTACGCAGTTACTAGTATAACGGAACAAAAGCCAACTGAAAAGAAGAAATTATTAACCTCTTCCTCCATTTTGCGGTTCAGTCATTTCAGATGAAATTTCAGGTGGGACTTCAGGTTCTTCTATTGGGGCATAGATCGGTGGTGGGGAACACGGTGGTGGTGGTGTACATGGAGCGCATTCGCTACAATATTGCTGCTTCGCTTGACAGAATAGATGGTAATGTCGTTCTTCATCAGCGGCAATTTCCATCAGAATACATTGAATTTCCGGGATGGGTATTTGTTGGGCGAGTTCAAGATATTCCCGATGTGCTTTGGCCTCGTCTTCGATGTTAAGGTCAAGGAGTGCACAAAGTTCGCTCGTATAGTTGACAAAATGGGATCGCCAATCGACCCAATGTCCACTACTTAATGAGCCATACCTAGGGTCGACACCCAAATGGCGTAGGGCGAGGGCTAATTTCTCGAGATGTCGTATTTCGTCATAAGCGATGGGCCTCAACAGGGCATCGAACTCTGGGCGGTCAAGAAGCACGGCTTGATATAGGTAAGTTGTGATGGCAGTTAATTCCGAATCTGCACCTGCATAAGCCTCGTAAAGCCAGAGGGCATATGTAAAGTTTGGTTCGGGGATTTCCTCCGGAGTGGGTTCATGGGTTTCCAAGACTGGGAGAAGGAGAACTTGACCGGCATAAATGCGATCAGGGTGTTTTAAATGATTAAGTTGAATAATTTCTGCCATTTCTACGTTGTATGTTTTGGCGATTTTGAAAATCGTATCGCCAGCTTGCACAACATATCGTGCATAATCCATGGGGACTCCTCCTTTGCATGCGTCATGCTACACTATATTCTCGAAGAATGAGAGTGGTGATAGATAATAATGGAATGAGAACGGAATGTATTGGACAGGTTCGACGTATTTATTAGGATAGAAAACCACTCTACAACGTTCGGAGGTAAAAAAGGAGGAACGAGAATGGGTACATACCTCTTAAGAGGAATCACCACGGCCTTGCTAGTTACGATCTTGACCCTATTTGCTGGAATAGTATGGGGTGCCATGGGTTTAGGGGGCCTGAGCGTCTCGCAGTTGGTAGATATCGGGCTTTTGGCAAGTTGTCTTGTTGGCGGATACCGTACGGCTAATGAAAGCGGTGAGTGGTGGATGGGTGGGGTCACCGGAGCTGGCTATGTTACAGTGGGGACGCTTTTGCTGGCTTTATTTTTACCCATTCGCGGATGGGGTTTTATCCAAGTTCTTGCAGAAGGCGCAACGATTGGTTTGGTAGCAGGTGCGATCGGAGCAGGAGGCGCAAAAGGGGTAGTTTCAGGCGCTCGGCAAGGAAAATGGAGTCAATCATATTTTAAGTCTTCTTATGCGGGTGAGGGCGTTGATGATCATGTCAGCTGTGAGTTCGATTGGGATACTGAAAAAAATCCTCAGGAAAGGGGATATCCGGCAACACCCAATTGGCCGGAGAGCTCAGAAGGGGAAGTTCATGATTCTCGCTGGGCAAAGAAGGATTCGGAAGAGACAACGGAAGTGAAGTGGTCTTGGGATAGCGAGGATGATAAATTGACATCTTTAGGATCAGGGAATGCCAAACCTTTGATAGCTTCGGAGCCGGAGTGGGTTGGGAGCGATGCCGGTTGGAGCGACGTGGGCTGGAATGATGTGACTAAGAACGAAGTGTCTGATCGGAACCACAGGACGAGTTTGAGGAATACGAATGAGAACAAAGAGAGTGGGACAAGACCTTGGTGGGAAGAATAGGGGGACTTGTGTGGGGGACTTGTGTGACACAGCGCTCGGTGCTTACGACGCAGAGCAAACTAACCGTTCAGGCTCCCGGTTTTGGGGAGCGGGGCGAAACACGAGTGAGTGTTTCGGCCAAAGCGACATCCTTGTCGCATGGCCGGCAGCGCACATCCTTGTGCGCTGCCCCGTCTCTGGGGTCGGTCGCTTGAACGGAAGTTTGCTATTCTGCTTACGTAAAGACGTCGCGCTGTGTCACACTGCGTCCCGAGCTTGGGTCGGAGAGTGGATAGTCTGGGGGGGACGGCACATTTCATGTGCACCGTCCGTTAGCAAGTCATGCAAGCAGGGACGGTTCTTGACTTGCACGACGCAGAGCAAACTAACCGTTCAAGCGGTGCCCGCCAAAAGCGCCATCCGCTGGACATGACTCGAACAGGACGTTCGAGGTTAGAGCACCGCCATGGATGGCTAGGTGCCGTGATGGCCGAGTGTCACCGGAGCCAAGGATGGCGAGAGGGGACCTTGGCGCATTGGAGGCAGCGCACATCGTATGCGCTGCCTCGTATATGGGGTCGGTCGCTTGAACGGAAGTTTGCTATTCTGCTTACGTAAAGATGTCGCACTGTGTCACACTGCGTCCCGAGCTTGGGCCGGAGAACGGATGGTCTGGGGGGGACGGCACATTTCATGTGCACCGTCTGCTTGCAAGTCATGCAGGCAGGTATGCAAGTGGAGAACCGTCCCTCTTTGCACATGTGCACCGTCTGCTTGCAAGTCATGCAGGCAGGCATGCAACTCAAGAACCGTCCCTGCTTGCATTCTTATCTCCGCTTTCACCGGGTTTTCAGCGTATATTATGGGCCATGCAGTATAGACTAGCCATTAAGGCACATTCAAGAAAATAACCAGTCAGTCTATTTTGTGTCATACTGCGTCGGTATGTTCACCTAATAGCCCCGCTATGAGGTGAACATACCTCCTTGTCTGACGCAAAATATCCAAGGCATCTTTGACTTGTTATTTCCTTTCATATGCCTAAGATTGTGCATAATAAGTTATGAGTAATAAGATGGGGGATTGACCTTGTTGCTAGAGACTGCCCTGCTCGTTGTTGCTCTCTCAGCTTTGGGGGCACTCATTGCTGGAGTTGTATTACTTTGTTTACTTTTTTTTGTGGGTAAACGATTTTTTCGAACTATCGTCCAACGGGTCTTTGGCTTAGTTATGGAAAGGCTGCTTTCCGATAAATATCATGAGAATCTTATGGAACTTTGGAGTGCGGTGCGACGATCGTCTGTACAAACTATTTTAGAAATTAGCTTGCGGGCCGAAGAAGGAAAGCTGATTCAAAGGCCACTAGGCTCCCCTAAACCGTTGCCCCATTACGATACCTTAATGTTTGTCGCTGCTCAAATGGCGCGTCTTCCCAAAGAGGCAAATATTCCGGTTGATATGAAGGTAACTCTTGGATCTAAAGCGAATAAGCCTCTTCAAATTGAAATTCCGTTAATGATCTCGGGCATGGGGTATGGTGTGGGCCTTAGTGAAGAAGCCAAACGAGCGTTAGCTAAGGCGGCGAAGCAACTTGGAACGGCCACAAATTCCGGCGAGGGACCCTTTTTGAAAGAGGAAAGGGAGGAGGCTGGTAAGTTTATTTGGCAAATTAGCAGGAGCACTTGGGGGCATAGTCCACAAGGTATAGCCGCGGCTGATATGCTTGAAGTGCAGATGGGTCAGGGGGCAAGGATGGGGCCCTATACCATAGAACCCAATGCCGTGAAGGGAAAAGCGCAAAAACTGATGGGCATATCGCCGGTAGAATCGGTCGTAACTGCGGCGGTCATTGCGGGAATTAATACTCCTTGGGATTGGATAAGGTATGTAACGGATTTGCGTGCCGAGGCGGACGGGAAACCCATAGCTATTAAGATTATGGCAACTGGAGGCCTAGAAAGAGACTTGGCAGTATGTCTGGAAGCAGACTTTGATGTGATTGTCCTCGATGGAGCCCAAGGTGGTGCATCTGGCGCATCTCCGATGGTTTGCGATGATTTGGGGATTCCCAGTTTACTAGCTTTGGTGCGCGCCGAACGTTTTTTGCGCGATCAGGGAGCTCGTAAAGACGTGAGCTTGGTGGTCGCTGGAGGGTATGCTACGCCCGGGGAATGTTTAAAGGCCATAGCGCTGGGGGCGGATGCGATCTATTTGGGAACGGTTCCTCTGTTTGCGCTCACACACCGCCAAATTCATAAAATTCTCCCTTGGGAACCGTTAACCCAGTTGATTTGGTATAATTCTCCTTATAAGCACCGTCTGGATATTAATTTGGCGAGCAAAAGTGTGATAAATGTTTTGAAATCAATGACGATGGAAATGGAAGAGGGGGTGCGTGCTATGGGGAAAACCGCTTTGTCTGAGCTTGGTCCCAACGATCTTGTGGCACTCGACGAATGGACGGCTCAGGTAACTGGTGTCAAGCGTGCTTATTCTGACCGGAATTAGAGTGTTTCGGGTGAGTGAGGTGAAGCATCCATACTGCAAAGTCGTGTTGGGCAAAGAAAAAGGCCCTGGAGATTTCTCTCCAGAACCTTTAGGGTTAGATGACTTACATAATTTCTAACTCACTTGTGCAGAGCAAGGACAAATCGTGCTTTCGTTATTTATGATGCATTAAGTGACTGAACGCCATTATTATTGGCACTCACTTCCGGACCGTTTCCGGCATTAAATTTTCTAGTTTTGCCCTTGGCATCTTTATAAGTAACAGCAGGGAACAGAGTCAAGATCTCGCTTGCATTGAGTTTGGCTCCCGTTTTGTTGTTCACAACCGATCCATCAAAGGAAATAATGTAGATTGCGCTGCTGGCTACCACATCTTGAGTGACTTCCTGCAGATAAGCAGGATTATTGGCATAGTTTAAATCTAAGGCTTGGCCATTGCTAAAGACTACTGTTCCGACGGGAATAGATGCTGCCCCGCTGGTGCTTCCTGTCCCTTCTTGAATCCGACCATCGGGTTGATAGTTCAGTGTACCTCGTGCTTTGATGTCATTTAACATAGCGTCACGAACAAGGACATGGGAATCCTGAAGGTTTGTGGAAAGGGTCGGGAAGGGGTAGGTATCTCCACCTGTTAGGACAAAGTCTGGTCCTGCTACGGTATAGACTTGATCGGGCACAAGCGGGCTACCGTCAGCTTTCGTGAGTGAGACAATTTTGCTGCCGGTCGGTTGACTCTTATTGTACACGAAATGTAGTCCTGAGATGTGGCCAATACCTTTCGGGCTGGTGACCAAGTAATCTAATAAGCTCTTAATCTGAGTACCTGTCATATTCGCCGTATCGACATCATTGTCAAAGGGCATCAAGGTCCAGATGTCACCAACTGTGATTGGGCCTTTCGGTAGGTCACAGCGTATGCCGCCGGCGTTTTGGAAACCGAAATCAGTGTTGGCTACTTTAGCAGTTATGTCAGCTGCCCAGTCACCAAGATTGGAATCCTCATACCCACTTGAGGCAGTTGTACGAGTAAGGTCAACTGCAGCCTGTCCAATAACCTGAGTGAACACCGGTCCAATCTGGGCATTAGCTGCATCAACAATGGCCTGTGCGGCAGGATCGGGGGTAACTGAACTATTCAGGCGATTGTATAGGTCTAGAAAAGTTGGGATGGCCGCGACGATCTTGTTATTGGCATCAAGTGCTAATTTGATATCACCAGCGCCATAAGCATTGTAAGCGCCGATTACCGCCGGAATCTTGTTGCCATCGGCATCTGTGAGCAGATCATAATTGTAGGTATGCGAGTGTCCACCGAAAACAGCAGTTACTCCGTGCAACTGGTGAGTCATATAAGCAAGATTTTGAGGATCGTTGCCAAAAGGTTCGGTGGTCGGTTGCTGCCCAGTACTTGGAAATGAATTGGACTGGTCGCCGATATGGGCAACGACGATGACGATATCAGCGCCTGCAGCTTTAACTTTTGGCACCAAAGCATTAATGATTGTTGCCGGATCATCGAAGGTATAATGACCAACGATCGAGGGCATAACGATATTCGCCGTATCAGGGGTAATAACGCCGATAACTCCGATCTTCAAACCGTCTTTGTTGAGGATTGTATAAGGCTTTGCGTCACTAAGGAGTTTAGTGGCAGAGGGGTCAGTATCCCCATCCTTCATTTTCATGTTAGCTACTAGGAAGGGGAAGCTTGAGTTTTTAAGATTTTGATCAAGGACATCATTACCCCAGTCAAATTCGTGATTCCCTACTGTCATGGTCTCAAAGCCAATTTCATTCATCCAGTCGATGACTGGTTTGCCTTTGAGTACATTAGAAATTGGAGTTCCTTGCATCATATCTCCGCCAGAAAGGAGGGCAGTACGCTCATCGCCATAAGTTGCCCTTTCCATGTTAACCAAACCAGACATTAGAGCGGCATTCTTTTGCGGTTTCGTGGCAGGTGAATTATCAATGCTACCGTGTACATCCGTGTATTCGAGTAGGTCATAGAAGCGTGGAACAGTTTCCCAGTTGTTGTCACAGGTTGGCGTCACGCTGGTACCAGTAACACCATCACCTGTAATCTTCCCAGCAGCTACGTCCTGGAAGTATTTCATCATCAGACTGCGGACTTGGCCGTCCTGGCCTAAGGCCACGCGAGAATCATAGGTGATGTAACCAGGGGCATTCTCCGCAGTTGTCTGCGGAACAATTCCTGCCGCGGCGAGGAAGCCACCGCCTCCGTTAAAACGGTAGTCATTAAGTGCTAAGGTGTACAAAGTATTGTCATCAACAGGTTGTCCGTTAAAGGTCATATTGTAAATACGTGGTTCCCCACCCGCGAGGGAATTGCCATTAGCATCATATAAGCCTTTCTTGGTCAAGTCGACCGTATAATTGGCGCCTTGTAAGACATCCAGGTTATAATCGGGAACACTGGAATTTTTCTTAATGCTGGTATCGCCAGGCTGATACTGTTGGTAATATCGGCCAACCGAGAACTCCATGTATTTTTTTAACTGAGCACCGGTAACCTTTAGGGAATAGAGATAATTCTCATAAATGTAGACGGATGAAATGTCGGCAATGTTCACAGTACCCTTTGGAATTGCGGCAGTTGGGCTAAAGGGAGCTCCGACGGATAGTTGGGCACTGCCGTAATGCATTTGTACCTTGTTGACTAGATCCATCAGAGCGGTATCTTTGATCGTCTGACCATCTGCGTTGAAGGCAGCAGTGGTATTACCAACCGAAGTTTGTAAATATTGCAAGGTAGCTTGGTGAGCAGGTTGAAGCAAATTAACAAGCCCTTGGTCTTCTGGAACACTTGTCGATGCGCTCAGGGAAGTTCCGGTTTCCGTCGTTGGGTCAACCGTCCATTTACCAGCGGTATTTTTAGTAAAGTTCATCACGACTTCTTCTAAATTGCTGGCGGCATTTTTGGGCTCGACCATCCAGATTTTGTTTGTGCCTTCCTGTTGGTTGAGGGTAACATGAGTATGACCGCAGAGAATAGTGTCCACTTCAGGATTAGCATTAGCAAAAGCTAGGACTTCGTTTTCGTTGGGAGGGTTTTCAGTCGAAGGATCTGCGACCCCTTCGCCAGAGTGAATTGCGGCAATAACTGCATTTACCTGTGGACCATTTGGATCATCTTTCAGATAATGAACCCATTTGGTTCCTTCCGTGACAATATCCCCCCACTGGAGACCTGTGTAGTGAGTGGGGCTTTCCCAATAGGGAATGTCAGGTGTGGTTAGACCCAACACGGCAACTTTGATCGTACTGCCATCTGGAGCTGTGAAGTTTTTAATTGTGTATGGTTTTACGTCACTCCAAGTCGGCTTATCCCCGGTTACAGGATCAGAGGCTGTGGCTGTGCTATCCAAGGTATTGGCGGACAGATAGGGCATATTCAGGGCCTTAGCTTGAGCAATAAGCGGCTTCAAAACATCCAGACCAAAGTTGAATTCGTGATTGCCTAAGACCAAAGTATCATACTTCATATAGTTGAAAGCGTTAATCATTGGATAAAGATTGGTTGTACTACCCACCCAAGACTTATCGATCGTGTCGTAATAATATACTAGCGGTGTGCCTTGGATTTCATCTCCAGCATCGACAAGAACGTTGTTCGGATATTTGGCACGTTCTTGTGCAACTAAGGTGGCTAGGCGGGTCATTCCTGTAGATGCCTTTTTCTGGAAGTAGTCCCATCCCATCATTTGTCCATGGATGTCTGATGTTCCCAATAAAGCGACTGTAAACGGGTTAGTAGTTGGAGTAGCGAGGGTTGCACTTGAATTACTTGTTAATGCTTGAGGTATGGTATTTGAGGCTGGTGTACTTGCACTTGTTGATACTGGTGGATTTATACTAGGTGTAGCGTTAACCTGATCTGCAAAAACAGCGACTGGGAAAACTGAACTGAGTAACAGCATTGATGTGACGGTAATATTCAGTATTCGTTGTTGAACTTTCTTACGCATAAAATGCTCCTCTCTTTAGTAAAGTCTGTATGATTTAACGCACCCTATTCGGCTAAATCAACACCTCCTATTTCTAATGTTTAAATCTTGCTGAATTAACTGATTTTTTCTTTAAACCAATTCACTGTTTTATTCGAAATCCCTGCAATCTAATTCGAAATTAAATCGATATTTATCGACTATATTTTGTGAATTTGCTTGTTAATCGACGTATTGCTTGGTTAAAATACATCTTTGGTTAAAATTTAAATAATATTAATTCGATGTTAATTAAAAATAACAGGCAATTAATGTTGGTTAACATAAATTTTACGTATTGTTTACATTTAATGAGTATTTTTGTGACTATTCAGGTTACTCAACCACAGATTACACAGATTAACACAGAATAAATACATTTTGGCTCTAAACTACAAAT
>OMOF01000219.1 GCA_900290375.1 Candidatus Desulfosporosinus infrequens | reverse complement strand
AGGCATCATGGAAGAGGTTGAAGGACTGATTGCTAACCTATCAAGTATTGAAGATATCAAAGACGTTCTTACAAATGATGGGAACGGGACTTCTGATTTTGAAAGACTAGCTAGACAAGCCAAAATAGGTTATTTATTGAGCAGTTATACAAATCTTAAAGGGCTGATCTCGATCGATATTTATTCATTAAAAGGTGAGCACTATCATGTGGGGGATACCCTCGATGTTCAACAGATTAATGTCGAAGCAAAGGAAAATTTATACAATGAAGCGTTAAACTCAGGAAATTCTATCCTATGGGAGGGGGTAGAGGATAACATCAATTTGAAATCGAAAAATAAGAAGGTTATTGTGATTGCTAAGGTCCTGAAGAGGATTGATCCCAACACTTTCACGGAAAAGCCGATAGGCTTACTCATAATTAATTATGATATTGACGTTTTCTATAATCATTTTACAAGTACTTATAAAGATACGGAATATATGATTCTGGATAGTAAAAACAGAATTGCCTATCATCCGGATAAAACAAAGATTGGCAGTAATCCCGGAGAATTACTTAAAAACTTGAAGTCTAATTCGGGTAGTTTTAATACAAACGTTGAGGGCGAAAACAAATTAGTTCTTTTTGACAAGTCGAATAAGAATTCATGGACCATTTTAGCTCTTATATCCGAAAAAGGTATTTCCGACAAAGTTAAAAATATCGGTAACGATACTATTTTATTTTTAATAGTTGCCTTTTTCTTTGTATTTATTTTTGCTCTTGTCATTTCCAAGAAAATTGTGAGGCCAATTAAGAGGATTACTAATTCCTTTAAGGAAATTCAAAAAGGTACTATTAATTTTGAGACACGGTTGCAAGCAACATCAAATGACGAAATTGGCGAGTTATGTAAATGGTTCAATGAGTTTATCCAGGGCCTGGAATTAAAAAGAAAGACAGAGCTGGAATTAAGGGAGGCCAAGGAAGCGGCTGAGACAGCAAATATTGCCAAAAGCCAGTTCTTAGCCAACATGTCTCATGAAATCAGAACACCTATGAATGGGATTATCGGTTATATAGAACTACTTTCCGATATGCGCTTGGAAAGGGAACAAGCCGGGTATTTAGCAGAAGTTAAGGCCTCTACTGATGCGTTACTTTTATTAATTAATGAGATCTTGGATTATTCGAAAATCGAAGCGGGAATGCTGCTGATTGAAAATATACCGTTTAATCTCCATAGCCTAGTGGAAGAAGCAGTTTCTTTATTTTCACCTAAAGCTCAAGGCAAGGGTATCGAAATAGTTTCATATATTGCAACTGGAGTACCCCGCGGAGTTCAAGGAGATCCGGGTAGATTAAGGCAGGTCTTAAATAACCTTATCGGCAACGCTGTCAAATTTACAGATAAGGGTGAAGTGGCTGTAAACGTAAGGGTGTTGAAAGAAAGCATAGAAAAGGTGCTTTTGGAGATTGAAATTCAGGATACGGGTATTGGAATATCTGAAGAGGACAAGAGAAAGTTGTTCCAGGTTTTTATGCAAGGAGATGCATCGACAACCCGAAAGTATGAAGGGACAGGACTTGGGTTGGCTATTTCTAAGAAGATAATTGAGCTTATCGGCGGCACGATTGAAGTAGTTAGCCAACTGGATAAAGGCAGTCAATTCATTATTACGTTCGAACTAGAAAAAGGGCAACTAAAGGACGAAGAGCAGAAACTAAAGCCCCATAAGCCCAATAGCTTAAACAAGTTAATTGTAATGATCGTCGATGATAATGAAAGCACCAGAATGATCTTTCGCGAATATCTCGGTGAGACAGGATGTAAGATTATTAGCAGTAAAAATGGTCTAGAGGGGCTAGAAATCCTTAAAGGGCTGACCTCTGCGAGTTTGCCCCAAATTATCCTTGTTGACTACATGATGCCTGGAATGAGTGGTTATGAATTTGGGAAACAGTTATTAAGTGATGAAAGGTTTAAGGATATAAGGCTTATTCTAATTACCTCTGCAGCACAGAAAGGGGATGCCAAGCTAGTCCAAACTTTGGGATTTTCCGGTTACCTTTCCAAACCTGTCCGAAAAATGGAATTGATCAACATTATTTCGAGTGTCGCTGCCTTAGAACCTCAAGAAACCATGGAAAATTTGGTTACGAGACATTCAATTATTGAAGAACATCGTCCGTCGACAAACATTAATATCTTACTCGTTGAAGACATGTTAGCCAATCAAAGGTTAGAAATGCTGATGTTAAAAAAGCTTGGTTATTCAGTAGAACTGGCAATCAACGGGGAGCAAGCTGTCAAGATATGTAATGACAAAAAATACGGTCTCATATTAATGGATTGTCAAATGCCTGTGATGGATGGCTATGAAGCGACGGATCAAATAAAAAAGACGAGTAGTTTAAACAAGAACACAATCATAATTGCCATGACCGCTCATGCTATGGAGGGCGATCGAGAAAAATGTATCGCAGCAGGAATGGATGACTATATTAGCAAACCAGTTACTATGGCACTGCTCGAGAAAGTACTTGAGAAATATTTGAATGGGGAAAGACTAGATACTCTTTAACATTCGGGCGGGAGGAATATGATGTTTGAAAAAAACTGTATTTTGGTTGTTGATGATAGTTTATCGGGACGAAACCTTCTCAATGCAATTTTAAAACGTGAAGGATACCGAATTGAATTTGCCATCAATGGTAGGGAAGCGCTTGAAAAATGCAATAGACTCAAGCCTGATTTAGTTCTGTTAGATGTGATGTTGCCAGATATGGATGGATTTGAGATATGTAGTATGNNAATGCCAGTGATAATGGTAACCGCCCTAGATGATCGAACTTCAAAATTAGAAGGGCTTTTATCTGGTGCGGATGAGTTTCTCAGTAAACCGTTCGATGCCTTGGAAGTAAAAGCAAGGGTGAATACTGTTCTAAAAATTGACCGTTTTCGAAGACTGCTCTACGATCGAATTACTGGACTTCCGAATGAGATGCTTTTTATGGATTATATAGATAATATTATGATTCAAAGAGGGTGACAAGAGCTAGAACAATTTGCAGTTTTTGCCGTAAAATTGAGTAATTCAATGTTCATATACAATTACCTTGCTAAAATTGATGATCAGAAAATGTTAAAGGGGCTTCTGGCGAATTTCCAAAATGAATTAAAAGACGTCAAGATAATATCCTATAATCGGGAAGGTTATTTCGCTATTTTACTGGATAACGCCGGACCAGATAAGGCAGTCAGATTCGCAGAAGAGCTAGTAAATGCCTTTAGCAAGCCCGTGAAATATTCCGATGGTGAAATGCTCCTTTCTTGTAAAATAGGGATTTCTCTATATCCGGAAAATGGTTCCACAGGAACTGAACTTATTAATAATGCTCGACTAGCTTATGCTGAAAATCGCCACGAGAAATTCAGCATTCGATTTTTCGACGAAGAACTTGAAAAATCATGCAAACGTAATGTGGAAATTGCCGCAAATTTATATAACGGGATTGATAATAACGAATTTATGCTCTTCTTCCAGCCTCAAATAAGGGTAGATGACAGAGAAATTATTGGCATGGAAGCCCTTATCAGGTGGGATAGTAAAAAGTATGGTTTTCTACTCCCGGATTTTTTTATTCCGCTGGCGGAAGGGAATGGAACTATCATAAATTTGGGCAATTGGGTAATAGAGGACTCAATGAGATATTTAGCCGAACTCACCCGGAAAAATATTCCAACTTCAAATCTCTCTATCAACGTATCAGCGCTACAGTTTAACGATC
>OMOF01000015.1:25057-41057 GCA_900290375.1 Candidatus Desulfosporosinus infrequens | reverse complement strand
ACTCCATATAACAAGGTATTTTTCGAATACATACCTGGAGCAATTTTATCAAAGGCCTTAAGAGTTTCGATTAGGGAGGTTAAGTACCGTTCCGGCAAAACATAACTTAGGTCTCCCGGGACTGCCGAGAGAAGCGTCGGAATAGTCGTCGATTTACGTAGACGACTTTCATTTGTTCTCTTTCCCTTGAGAAGATCCCCCAAGCGCTGAACCATCACGCCGCCACCAGTCAACATGTTCGCGAGCCGGGCAATGTAGCGTCCATATTCAATCGGTTGATTGAACGGCTCAGTGAAGCGAGTTGACACCAATAAAGCGAAGTTGGTATTTTTAGTTTTTTTGGCAGGATCGGCATAGCAATGCCCATTCACCACGCCAATACCGCCATCGTAATGTTCTTCCGAAACCACGCCACCTGGGTTGACACAGAAACTTCGTGTTTTCAGGTCGTAGGTGTCCGAATAGTAAACCAGCTTTGGTTCGTAAAGTTCCCGCGTTAGATGATCCATAATGGAGTTTGGTACTTCCACACGTACGCCAATATCTACTTCATTATTTTCTGTGACTACTCCCAAGCGATTGGTTTGCTCCGCAAGCCAATTCGCCCCCCCTCGGCCAGGGGCTGCAACCACAAAACGAGCGGACACTTCATCCATTTCCTGTTCGTCTCTACGTTGAATAGTTGCTCCTTTGACCCCTTCTGGGCTCGCTAAAATATCCCTTACTTCAGCAAGTTCCCAAAAGGTTGTCTTCGTCTTGTTCATAAGATGTTCATACATACCCTTTAAGACATCATAGGCCAACTCTGTTCCCAAATGGCGTACAGGACAATGAATCAACTGGATGTTGTGGCGTGATGCTTCGTATTGAATCTCTTCAACTCGTTGGGTATCTAAACCGTACACCTTTTCCTGCGCTCCAAATTGAAGGTAAATGGAATCCGCATAAGTAACCAATTCCTGGGCTTGTTCTTCTCGCATATATTCCATTAATCGACCGCCCACTGCAGGACTTAAAGACAGTTTCCCGTCACTGAACGCCCCCGCACCAGACCATCCCCTAGTGATAGCACAAGGGTTACACCCGACGCAAATTCCAGTGGCACGGGCAGGGCACTTTCGCTTGTCAATGGTTCTACCATTATCCACAATCAGAATTTTCAAATCTTTATTATGTTTGGTTAACTCTAACGCTGTGAAAATTCCGGCCGGACCTGCTCCTATAATTAAGACATCTACTTCATGTTTCAATCTCATCGCCTCCTAGAGCCGACTACTATTATTGACTCGTAAAGAGCTTCTAGTCGCAAACAATTTCATCTTAACAATCCTCATCCTCCTTGTCAATCTGATTATCGAACAATAATTATAAATATACATAAAACATTCGACATTTAGGGCACTATCAAGTTGATTGAATATATTTTTCGCCTGAAAGAATCCCCCGGCCCACGAATAACTCCTCTACTTTCACAGAGTGAAAGTAGAGGAGTTATTTTAAATGTTTGTTTTTACAATGAGAATTAAGCCATGAACATTTTAAGATCGTCTTCAACGTTGGTGATACCACCAATGCCGAAGTTATCAACTAATACCTTGACAACATTAGGGGACAAGAACCCTGGCAGCGTGGGGCCTAAGTGAATATTTTTCACTCCCAAGTAGAGCAGGGCCAGTAAAACGATCACCGCTTTTTGCTCGTACCAAGCGATGTTGTAGGAGATTGGAAGTTGATTGATGTCTTCGAGGCCAAAAACTTCTTTCAGTTTTAAGGCGATGACGGCCAGGGAATAGGAGTCATTGCATTGTCCGGCATCCAGGACTCTCGGAATTCCGCCGATGTCCCCTAGGTTCAGTTTGTTATATTGATATTTTGCACACCCTGCCGTCAGGATTACGGTGTCTTTAGGTAGTGCTTTCGCGAAGTCGGCATAATACTCACGGCTTTTCATGCGGCCGTCACAGCCGGCCATGACGAAGAAACGCTTAATCGCTCCGGTTTTTACAGCATCAATGACTTTATCAGCTAGGGCCATGACTTGATTGTGGGCAAATCCCCCGACAATCTCACCCGTCTCGATTTCTGTCGGTGCCGGGCATCTCTTAGCATGGGCGATGAGTGCAGAGAAATCCTTAGCTTTACCGTCTACGCGGTCAGCGATGTGCTTTAACCCTTCGAAGCCGACCACGCCGGTGGTGTAGACGCGATCCTTGTAGGAATCCTTCGGCGGGACAAGGCAGTTCGTGGTTAAAAAGATGGGACCGTTAAAGGAATCGAATTCTTGGATTTGTTTATGCCAGGCATTGCCGTAGTTCCCTACGAAATTTTCATATTTTTTAAAGGCAGGATAGTAGTGGGCTGGGAGCATTTCCCCGTGGGTATAGACATCTACGCCGGACCCTTCCGTTTGGATGAGTAATTCTTCGAGGTCTTTCAGATCGTGACCACTGATGAGAATGGCCGGGTTGTTTCTGACTCCGAGGTTTACTTTAGTAAGTTCGGGGTTACCGTAGGTTGTGGTGTTGGCCTTATCCAGAAGGGCCATCACGTCAACGCCGAATTTCCCGGCTTCTAAGACTAGGGCAACGAGGTCAGCTACGGCGAGCGAGTCGTCGAGTGTGGCCGCCAAGGCTTTTTCGATGAAGGCGAAAATACCTGCTTCTTGGTATTCAAGAGTATACGCATGCTCGGCATAAGCGGCAATCCCTTTTACGCCGTAAGTGATCACTTCTCTGAGAGAGCGAACGTCTTCGTTTTCTGTAGCTAAGACGCCAACGAGCGCGGCTTTCGTTTCGAACTCAGCTACTGAGGCCGTCCAAGTTGCTGCATCATGTATGTTTGCTGGAATCGTGCCACCCGCTTTGAGGATGTCTTGTTTGAGGTCTTCACGTAAAGTGAGGCCTGCTTGGATACGTTCTATAAAACGGTTTTTATCAAAATTGGCATTAGTAATCGTGCTAAAGAGACTTTCCATGATAAATTTATCAATCGCCGGACGAACAAGATTAAGTTCACGTGCTTGAAGCGCATAAATGGAGATTCCTTTTAAGGTGTAGATCAAAAGGTCTTGCAAATGGGCTACATTTTCGGTTTTCCCGCATACCCCTTTGATCGTGCAACCAGTTCCTTTGGCTGTTTCTTGACATTGATAACAAAACAATAGATGACATCTCCATTCATTTTATATTTGGCGTCCTTGGATTTTCCCTGCGCCTTGGTTTCTTTATCCGATGGGCTAATACTATCACTATAAACGCCGCCCATGTGTGATTTAGGTCACAGTTCCAACGTGATTAAATTATAATGTGAAAACGCCGGGACGATTCCGGCGCTTGTAACTTAAGATATTTTATGTCTAAAGTTAATTCAACTGGGATAGAGATTTAAAGTAATAAATCCTATTCTACTTTATGATTTCTCTGTGCATCGGCAATAATCTTTAGATTCTTATCAATGTTGTGGATTTTTTTGATAACCCACATAACAATAATAACAGGAATGCTGCAAACTCCAAATAGTAATGTCGCTTCAATAGGCGTAAACATTTGTATACCACCACCCTATTAACATTATTAAATTCAATGTTACTTCCATCTAGGTTAGGAATGTCGCCAATGTCAAGGCCTCGGTGCCTACTTACTTAACTCCGAGTGCAGGTCTCTTAAGAATTCTTCTCTGTCCAGATCTTTTAAGATTGACAATTTAACTTTCTGGTTCATTAACCGTGAACCTTCGTTGTAAGTTAATCTCAACTTCTTTCCTGTTTGTTCTGATGAAGTAATATTTGCCAACATGATCACAGTCTTTATGATACAGCTACTATTAACGACTAGTTTCCCTTCACCCAAGGCTATGTATCTATTTCTAATATAGTAGGCGTTAAACAGCGATAATAACGCAACAAGTACGTCTAACCAAAATCCATTATTACCCATCTCGAATTGGGAAATACCTTGAAGAAGCCACAATGAACCTGACACAAGCCACATAATAGACCACACTAACCGACCCTGATAGTATTTCATAAGCCTCAACTCCACCACTGGAATATTTTTATCGACTATAATGAAATTTAAAAACTACTTTTTCACGCGTTTAATGATCTTAAAATTAAATCCCTTCTGCATTCTTCATCCATAAATCACTTTCCACATTGTTCCTATTATTCCCTGCTATAATAATAAATTTGGTAAGTTAAAAACCTAGCGTTAAATAAGCGCCATGTGACGCAAAAAAAAAAGAACCCGATCAACTATAATTCATGAAATGTTTTGGACGATCCTCCGTTGCCTAACATCTATACGAGGTGAGTAATTCGTTTCCAATACTGCCTTAGTAATATCAAGTCGAGCTAACGGCCATCGTTTCTTCTCGTTGGTTCTCTTCAAACATAACAGCCGATTCCGGCAGTATGCTTAATCCAGCCAAAAGAGAGAGATTACAAAGAGAAGCGGCTCCAGCAATGGATTAGAATACAAAAATCTAGCCCAAATGATACTCTGAGTTCCGGCTAAATCACCTAAGACATGAAATCCGAATCCCCATAAACCTACCAACAAGTTCAGTGCCAAAATGAATAGGTAAATATTAGTTTCCATACGGTTGGCTTGATTATTTATATAGAAACAGGACATTACGGCAAGTGTGCCCGAAACTATAGGAATTAGGGTGTAGCTCGGTAGTATCCTAATTAGTTACTACTTAACGATCATGACCGGACACTCTGATTTGCTTAAAACACGTTGACTAACACTCCCTAGTAAGGATCCGGCAAGCGGTCCGTACCCACGGCTTCCCATAATGACAAGGTCAAACGATCCGTTCTCAATCTCTTCCAGAATAGCCGTCGCTGGATGCCCTGGTTTTTGTTTCTTCTCAATGGGTACATTCCCTGTATCGATCCCAGCCAGAGCTGCTGTCAAAGCCTCCCTTCCGTAGATACTGATTTCTTCCTGGGGTACGGCAATCCCACTGGATAAGGTATAGCCCATGGCCTCCGGTGTATAAACCACGTGCAGGAGAACGATTTGAGAACCAAACTCCTTCGCCAAGTCTAGGGCGATCATCAAAGCACGTTGTGCTGATTCCGAAGCGTCAGTAGGGACCAAAATAGTCTTAAACATTCGTCTCACTCCTTAATCTAGAATACCAACGTCGAATTGCTTAGTACCAATACCTTGGATATTGTCTATTGGGGGACAGATTGTTGACAAGAAGTCCGATGATGACTAAAATCGTCGCTCCTGCCATAATGGGCGTCAAAATATAGCTTGGATGAGCTTTCGTCAAAACAGCAAAAAGAGCGGTTGCTCCCCCAGGTGGATGTGTCGTCTTGGTTAGAAGCATAACAACCAAAGCTAGAGCGGTGCCTAAGCCGGGTGACCACCAGGTTAATCCAAACATCATAAAGGTTGCAACACCCGCTGCTGCCGACAAAGTATGTCCAAAAATAACATTACGGGGTTGGGACAGCGGCGCATCTGGAACACCGTAAATTAGCACCGCAGAGGCACCAAAGGAGGCCACTACCGGAAGCTCGTACTGATGGGCGAATAAGGCTATCGCTGTTATCCCTAAAAAAGCGCCCACCCAAGTAAGGATCACGTCTAAAGGTGGCGGGGACACAAGGGGCGTTGTTCTTTTGAAACCTTTCATTTTGGATAGGTACCTAATCAGCGACGATGAAACCGTCTGTATCGATGTCTTTGCATTTTCCGATTCAAACGGATCGGTAATTTCTCCCGATTTACTTAATTCCTGCATCTTAAATCACTCCTCACTTCTAGCCTTAACTTAACGAGTACGAAGATTTTCGGAAATTTCTCGTAATAAAGAATAGGAGCGATCAATACTCCCCGTTCCATCGCTATTAATAAGACAACAACGAGAAGGAGCTAACCAGGAACGGTCATATATTAGAGCGTCATCTAGTCCGTGTTGATTAAGAAACTTCCATAATTCGAGCAGACGATCCGTAAGTGTCTTGGCCGTTTCTGAGCTTAATTCGCTAGTCAAGGTGGGTGTTATTCCCCAGGCAATTATTTTTCCGGCGCGCAGAAATTCTTTAACCTCATCAATATAACGAATAAAAATATGCCCCCAACTAAAAGCATCGACAGAGAGAATATCAACGCCGGAGTTCAAAAGAAATGCCCAGTCTGGATTACCGCATAAATGAACTCCCTTAGGACCCGGAAGCTTAGAAATAAAATCCCTGTATTCACCTTGTGCCAATTCAGAAGTATAGCCACTAAACGATTTAAAAATCATTTCTAATCCTGGTTCATCCAACCAAACAAACGGATTAGGATGAACTCGTTTTAATTGATCATATTGCCAAGACATTTTATGAACGAGAAAATCATAAAGAATTTCGCGCACAAAGTCATTGTATATGATTGGTTTAAGCTCTTCATCCGTTATTTTAAGCCCGAAACTGATCGGACCAATAGTCTGTCCGTGAATCATCGGGTAAGCGGATAGATCCTGCGCCAAAAACGAAGTAAAAGCTGTAGAAGCTTCTTCTGATAAGGCAAAGTAATCCGGATTACTACTGGCCTCCAGATATTCATCAAACTCTTGAGCAAACCGTTCGTGGGAGAAATGGAGAACCGCCTTTTCTTCATCAATAATTATCCCTGGGAAATGTTCGGAAAACTGAGCATACATATCTTCCCGGAATCGAAAATGAGGTAATTGAGGCCAAAAGGGAATATCTAAACTAAGAGCCAATCGCTGAGCCTCTGGTAAATTTATGTGTGGTAAAATACCCATG
Source organism: Candidatus Desulfosporosinus infrequens (assembly GCA_900290375.1). Classification (GTDB taxonomy): domain Bacteria; phylum Bacillota; class Desulfitobacteriia; order Desulfitobacteriales; family Desulfitobacteriaceae; genus Desulfosporosinus; species Desulfosporosinus infrequens. The sequence continues at coordinate 34,282 of OMOF01000015.1, read as the reverse complement.
GCTGTGGTTAAAGCTTTTCCTGGTAACATCGTTGCACCCTCCTTAATGTATCAGAAGAAACGTCTTCTGGTTTCTTATTTCCAATTATAACAAACTTGCGGCATATGTTTTGTAACTCAAATCACACTCCACAAGTTGGAGCCAATCAAATGAGTATAAACACATCAAAATTTTAAGCAATCTTTATCCACTAACTCCTCCCCCAAAAGTTCAAGAAAATCTATATATTTAAGGGGGTTTTAGAGAAAGATAATATAGAGACCGTAAGAAATATAAACATTCAATTAAGGAGGGTGATTAAACTAATGTCTAAACAATCCGGTTATATTAAAATATCCGATCGCTCTGGCTGTATATCAGGAAATTACAAAGTTAAAGACAAGGATTCGGAAGTGGTAATTATCCCCAAAGAAATGAGAGATATCAGTGGGCGTTATAAACCTTGAAAGGATTAAATCGATGAAGGATGAAGAAAGAATTCAAATGTATTATAAGTTTGGATTATCGGATTGGAGAAACGAGCAACAATCTCAACAAGAAAAACCTTCAATAAGTTTTTGGCAGAAATTATTAAAACATTAAAGACATAGAAATAGCACCAGCAAGTCTGGTGCTGTTTCTATGTTGTATACTGGGCAGGGTAATTTGTCTTTTAATCCAAAGGAGACTCGTTTAAAGGATCTAAAAAGACCAGAATTCCCCAAATACCTAAATCACAAAATAAGAGGGGGGCCAGACCTGGAGCTTGGTAAAATACCCTCGACCATAAGATGCTGCCACGGCCCGCTAGATCGGCACTCAGATGAAAGGCGAATCCTAATAAGCCAACTGCAAAGCTAAGAATCATCGTGGTTCCCAGAAGAATGGAAAGCCCACGCTCTGGCTGACTATAAGCCTGCAAAAGCAGGATCATAGCTGCGAATATTCCCATATATAAGGGAATCCACGTATAGAGATTGGTAAACCCCGTTCGAGCATGATCGAAATACGCAACCAGTGCTGTGGCAAAAAACCAGAAAGCTGTAGTAAGTAGTAACCAACGTGTTTTTCGGGTTAGGTTGTATTTCCGTGAATTGGAGCGATCATCTAATGTTGTTAAGATCCCGATGCTTCCTAAGGCCACAAAAGCTAAGGGTGCAAAGACTGGATTTCCGCTGGTTAAGCCAGCAAAAGATACCACATTGCCGGCCGAAGCGCCTTGGAGGTGAAACCCAAATCCCAGTATCCCTATAACAACGCCGGTAAAGTTAATGAATAGGTTAAGGATACTTATACATCCCGGTTTGGGTCGAATGAACAACAAAATGGCAGAGAGTGCTGCAATGGGGGAAAAAATGACTGGAATCCATTCATAAACCGGAAATAACCGGTTCAGCGCGTGTGCGATAAGGACATCAACAAAAACAATCAGATAGTTCAGGCTCAGATAGAAAAGGATGAGTCTTGTTTTAGTTATTGGAATGTGTAGAGGCTGTTGCGTTAACCATTGATAGGTAAAGCGCTCCGTAATTGAGGATTTCATAGACGGCTCTCCTTTTTAGTGTCCTTCTATTTTAGTTGATTTACTGATGTCCTATGTCGATGGTATTGTTGCTTTTACTCCCTTGTTACGAAGATCCGCATTTTGCTCTTTAAGCTCAGTTAGGTCAATTAACTGTTCATAAATTCCTTGCCATTGTACATAATCCGGACCATTCATAAAAGCGCCAAATCGCATGCGGCGACCTTCATGGTGCCAAATCTCGAATCCTTTAAAATCTATCGAACTTGAAAAGGGCGGAGCTGGAATAAGCCCATCATCTTTAAGGTTTTTAATGATAGTTTGCGCCGTTTTAACATTCTCATTTCCTTTTAGCACAACTTGGTCAGCGTTATCATACAGCGTCTTGATCGATGCTTGAGAATGACACTCTAAACAAACCGTTTGCATGTTAAGTCGCTTTGTTTCCCAATCCACGCGTTTTTCTGCTTGCGCAGGGGTTAGTGCCCAACTGAGACGCTGACCGACATCGTGGGTTCCCTGGGCAGCACCAAATGAAGCCATATGGCAGATTGCGCAGGTGGGGGCGTCAAAGTTTTTGCTGGATAACGTTCCAACGGGAGCATTCCAATCCCAATGGGCTCCTTTATCGGCATAGATTGTGCCATGGATAGACTCCTCGTAAATTTCTTTCATTGGATGATCCGGACCTAGGTGACAAGACCCGCAGATCTCAGGCTTGCGAACTTGTTCTAACGAAAAGGTATGTCCGGCATGACATTTCGCACAATCTCCAAAGGAACCGTCTGCGTTAGGTTTTCCGATATTATGACATACTTCACACCCCATTTTAGTAATGGCTGGGTCTTCCATATGATAAAGGTCATTATATGTACCCGTAGCTGAGAGACCATAGCGGGTGAGCTGTTCTGTGGTAAAAGAAGAGGGACCAGTTTGAGCATACCAAGCTGGCGCACTATGCCGACTGTGGTCAAACTGAGTCGTCTGAGCAGGATGACACCGGGAACAATTCTGGGGGGTGGGTCGTAAAACGATATTATTATCGTGATGGTTAACGGTAAGCTTACTGCCGGGGTCACCTCGATGACAGTCAATACAGGCGACCTTATTGGCGGCATGTTTGCTTTCGCCGTACTGTTTAACGACACCGGGGGTGGTTTGATTATGACAGGTGAGACAACTTCCCCCATTCCCTGCAAATGATGCTGCGGCAGGGTTTACTTTGTTGGATGTACTCCACACTGAGAAGAGATAACCTGCCGCAAAAGTAAGAATTAAAGCGACGATCAGATTACGCCAAAGTTTATTTTGATGCATACTATCCGGTAAAACCGGGAACACCTCCTTCTCGTTAATTGCTGTCGATCTCCTAGTTTTCAATGTCATTTCAGACTTTTAAAGGCTACCGATACAATAGCGTATCGACAGCCTTACCCGTCCTCCTTTTGAAGTTACTACAGAAAGTTTTCTCATCTTCACAAATATATATGCAGAAAAGTTTTGTCTTTATCCCATTCCGCAGTGCTTTGCCTTTGGTTATTGATAACTCGATACTTCCATGTTCCGTAAACTTAATTGCATTTCCCAACAGATTAAATAAGATCTGTTTAAGTCTGCCTGGATCACCGACAAGTTGCCCGCCTAGTTCTTTATCAATGTAGGATTGGTATTTAAGTTCTTTACGGACTGCTAAGGATTTAATTAGCTTATCTACCTCATTGACCAAAATATTTATATCGAATTTTTCACGGGACAGTATAACTTTTCCCGCCTCAATTTTTGATAAATCAAGGATATCATTGATAATAGTTAACAAGTTATCGCCACCTATATAACGGAAGACAACAATATCCTTCCCTCAAAAGTGATGGGAGTCGAATGAACGCCTTCTTAATACTCTATATAGATTTGCTCACTTAAGGAAGCTCTCTCCCTAAACTATCTTCAAGTGCATTTATGATTCTGCTGCAGAAACCCCTTGTCATGCTATTAATATCACATTTTATTGTCATCCTGAGCGAGAGCGAAGGATCTTAAGGCCCTAGATCCTTCGCTCTCGCTCAGGATGACACCAAAATAATTGCAGTGACTTAATATTTTATATCATTTTAGGCTTTCTGCAGGGGAATCATTTATAAGATTTTGAAAATCGCCGCCAACTACTACTTGTCTCTCTAAAGAGTCATAATTTCCCGACCAGTCATTTCTTGTTCCATAGTCTTTAGGTTGCCTTGTTCCTCTTACTTAGGGACAGATATATGACCAACCCGCTGCTTTTCTTCTAACTATTTCACCGCCACCAGAGGAATCGACCATTACAAAATCAAGCAATTCGTTTTTCCTAATCCCAAACTTGCGCATAGCATTAGCACATGCGCAGAATATCACTTGTTTTTCTGCTAATTCCTTAAGCATGGGCCCAAATTCACTCGTATTTTTCACAAATACCTTCACTGCATCTCCATTCGTTACCATTTCTATTTCCAGATTTTCCACACCAATATCCGAAATTAAATTACGAATATTATTAAGTACAACACTGACTTTAACCTGCTCATACATATGAAATACTACTTTGAACTTATTCATTACGTTACCTCCCATTGCCTTCCTTAATCATTGCTACTTTACATAGGCCCATGTCTAACTCCAGCTGCTCTTCGATGTTGAAAAAACAGACAGATCATTGAACCTAACTAGTCATATTTAGAACTCACCGACTTTGACCTTGATGGCGTTATCCTTAAATATTGAAACTAAATTCGAGACATTAATCTGACCCGTAATTAATTTTTGAATATCTTCAATTAGATTTATGTTTACAATTCGCCTAGCGGAATCTCTAATTAGCTTCTCAAGGTTACGCATAGACACTTCAGGGTAAACGTCATGTAATGCTTCGATCGTACTTTCTAGAATAAGAAAATACAAAAGGTGAAAACAAAATTCCTGAACGAAGAGGGCCAATTTTTCTTCCTCCGTTTCGCCTTCTTGAATGGCTGTGGAAAAGCCTGATCGAAAAGACTTGAGCAGGAGTTCCGACTCGATCCTTTCGTTTTCAGCTATTATTATCGCAAGCACAGAATCAACTATTTGCTCTATCGAGATTGACTTATACACCAAGTCTCCTTGGTAACTAAATTCCTCTTGAAATTTTCCTGCAATAATTGAACTAATAGCATTCAGACCAACATTCAATATCGTTTCAAGATCCCGATCACTAAAACAGTCTGTTATTTTTCGTTTCGCCAAAACTTCTACGGCTAATATCGGTACCATATCCTCAACATTTGTCTTTAAGCATTTCTGTGAAGAATTTAATTTGATGATTATCTTTTTTGCAGAAACACATCCCATTTATTCCCCCCCTTTGCTCGTAATTTCTGTTTTAGAACTTGTTCAGCCTATCTTAACGGTACTTTCCCGTTGTCTCTTTTAAATAATCTTCCCGTTGCCTGCGTTTAATTCATGACGATTAAACACGGATAGCAGCTCCAAGCCCTCTTAAGCGTAATTTTTTCAAATAACTAATTCTTTAGCAAAAGACTAACACTTTGTTCAAAGTTTGTATATAACTAAGCCATGTCATCATGATCAGTAATTACTATTTAAAATTCGTTAAACATTAAGCTATTAAGTCGTAATGAACTGAATTTTTTTAGTCCTCCTACGTCAAATCAACGTAGGAGGACTATTTGCTTCATGACCGTATAAAAACATCGTAAAGACGGAGGTAATTTTTATTAATCTGATATTGCGAAACCCGTATGTTTCGACAAAATAGTTAATAATTAAAAGTTAAGCATAATATATTTATAGTACACATTAAGTATATCGATTAAAGCACTTCGTTCCGGTACGCAAAACAAACTCAATTTGAGAGGGTGTGGGCCACCCAACTCATAAAGAATCTAAAGCCATATTTAATTGCAACACATTGACCCGTGGCTCACCCAGAAATCCTATCTGTCGGCCTTGGGTGTTCTGATCTACTAGGGCCTGAACCTGTTGCTCACTAACATTCCGGGCTTTAGCTACCCTGGCCACTTGAATCTGAGCAGCCTTGGGGCTAATATTGGGGTCTAAACCGCTGGCTGAAGCAGTAATCAAGTCTCCGGGTACGGGAGTCGTTACAGATAGTCCGTTATCTGTTCTTACTTTTTCCGCTTGCTTGACTACGGAGGCTAAAAACACCTTGTTCGTTGGTCCAAAATTAGAAGCACTTGAGTTGGCAGCGTCGTAACCATCCTTTCCCGCAACTGAGGGACGGCTATAAAAATAGCGAGCATCGCTAAAGTTTTGTCCGATTAGGACAGATCCTATCGGTTGGCCATCCTTGTATGCTAGAGAACCCTCAGCCTGTTTAGGGAAGATAACCTTTGCTAGGCCAGTAACGACTAAAGGATAGGCAATACCTGTTAACAAGGTCATTACTAGTAACAACATAAACGCCCTACCCATTGTTTTAAGCATCTTAAATTCTCACCCTTTCCAAATCAGCAAATCTAATTTTCGTGTCAGGCTCAGCTCAAATGAAGTACCGCCAAGATCACGTCAATAATCTTAATCCCGATAAACGGAACGATCAACCCACCTAACCCATAGATCAGAAGATTACGGCGCAAAATCACATTTGCTCCCAAAGGCCGGTAGGTAACCCCGCGTAAAGCCAGAGGAACTAGGGCAATAATGATCAAGGCATTGAAAATTACTGCGGAAAGAATAGCGCTCTGGGGTGTAGCCAGTCTCATGATATTCAAGGCGCCTAATTCAGGATAGGTCACCCTGAACATAGCCGGAACAATGGCAAAGTACTTGGCCACGTCATTTGCGATACTAAAGGTCGTTAGGGAACCCCTAGTCATTAAAAGCTGTTTGCCGATCTCCACGATTTCAATCAGTTTGGTGGGATTACTATCCAGATCTACCATGTTGCCGGCTTCCTTGGCAGCCTGGGTGCCACTGTTCATGGCCACACCCACATCGGCTTGGGCCAAGGCTGGTGCGTCATTCGTTCCGTCTCCTGTCATAGCTACTAAGAGACCTTTGGCTTGATACTCTCTAATTAATTTTAATTTTCGTTCTGGTGTCGCCTCGGCCAGAAAATCATCTACCCCCGCCTCGGCCGCAATAGCGGCTGCCGTCAAAGGATTATCCCCGGTAATCATGATCGTTTCGATACCCATCCGGCGAAGTTCGGAAAACCGTTCTTTTATCCCACCCTTAACGACATCTTTGAGGTAAATGACCCCTAAGGCTTGATCTCCCTCCGCTACAACAAGTGGAGTACCGCCTTGTTTAGCAATTTTCTCAATGGCAGTTTTGACCTCAGGCGCCATTCCTCCCCCTTTTTCTCGCAAATAGTCTTCAATCGCACCCATGGCGCCCTTGCGGATTTCTCGGCCCTGCAAATTAACACCACTCATGCGAGTTTGAGCACTGAAGTGAACAAAGGTTGCTCCTAATGGAGTGGTGATATCGCGTTCTCGCAAATTATATTTTTCCTTGGCCAAAATAACAATACTTCGGCCCTCGGGGGTTTCGTCTGCAAGAGAAGACAATTGGGCGGCATCCGCTAGCCTTTCGGGCGATACGCCGGGTGCTGGTACAAATTCTGTCGCCATTCTGTTCCCGAGGGTAATAGTTCCGGTCTTATCTAAGAGCAGGACACCTACGTCCCCGNNGGACATAGCTAAGACATTCCGCTTTAACAGACGATCCATTCCGGCTATACCGATAGCACTGAGCAAACCACCGATGGTGGTAGGGATCAGACAAACCAGCAAAGCCGCCAAAACAGGTATCGATACCCTTGTTCCGGAATAGATGGCAAAAGGCTCCAAGGTAGCTACGGCCAACAAGAAGATAATGGTTAAGCCAGTCAAAAGAATGGTTAAGGCGATTTCATTGGGAGTTTTTTGCCTTTTAGCACCTTCGACCAGAGCAATCATGCGGTCCAGAAAGGTTTCACCTGGATTGGCAGTGATCTGCACCTTGATCCAGTCGGAAAGCACTCTGGTACCACCGGTAACGGCGCTACGGTCGCCACCCGATTCCCGTATTACCGGTGACGATTCCCCGGTAATAGCACTTTCATCAACCGAAGCAATACCCTCGATGATTTCACCGTCACCGGGGATATAATCGCCGGTCTCCACCAGCACAATATCCTCTTTGCGCAATAGCGCTGCAGAAATATCCTCAGTTTTTCCTCCCACCAGCTTTTTGGCGGTCGTTTCACTCTTGGTTTTACGCAGAGCATCAGCCTGGGCTTTACCGCGTCCCTCTGCCAAAGCTTCAGCAAAGTTAGCAAACAAAACGGTGATCCATAACCACACGGCAATCTGGACGTCAAACCAGAAACTCAGACCGATGGCGATGTCCTTGATGGCAAAGTAAGTGGTGATGACCGCAGTAATCTCAACGACAAACATAACTGGATTTCGCCATAACATCTTGGGATTTAATTTAACAAACGAATCTTTGATGGCCAGCGTAACTAGCACCCAATCAAAGCCTGAGTTTTTACTCATAATTTTTTATTTCCTCTCCTAAAAGGCCTTCCCAGCCCACATTAACAATTGCTCAACGATTGGCCCCAAAGCTAAAGCCGGGAAAAAGGTCAAAGCACCTACGATCAAAATCACTGAAACTAGTAGGCCGGAAAACAAACCGCTGGTCGTCTCAAACGTGCCCGCCGTAATCGGGGTTATATTCTTGCTAGCCATACTGCCCGCGAGCGCTAGCATCGGAAATATGATGGCAGTGCGACCAATAAGCATAGCTATCCCGAGGGCCACGTTGTAAAAGTGAGTATTGACCTCCAACCCAGCAAAGGCGCTACCGTTATTTTGGCATGCCGAAGCAAAGGCGTAAAGGATTTCGCTCAAAGCCAAATCCCAATTCACACCTGCGAACCCCTGAGGATTAAGCGGTAAGTGTCCCTGCACCAATTGGAGGATGAACAAGGTAATAAGACCAAACAGGTTAAAGACTAAAAAGGTTAGACCATACTCTTTCCAGTTCATTTCTTGCTTGGCATCAATCCCACAGATCCGGTAAATAAGCCTTTCCAGCGGGCCCATGACCATGTCCATAAACGTTTTTTCACCCTGTAACACCTTGGCCATATAGCGGCCAAGAGGAATGGCCAAAAGGATGAGTACAATGAAGTAAAACACCAATTGTATAAAATCATTACTCGTCATTACAAATCCTCCGCTTTCATTAATGTATAACTAAGATAAATCAAAAGTCCGATAACAACAATGCCGCCTAAGATCATATCAATCATTTGTCTTCCCCCTTGCTGCATTTTATAAACAGTTTCAGAAACAATGCAATGTAACTGAGCAAAAAACAGCCCTAGCGGCTGTTTTCTGTATAGCACCCATTTATTTCGCAATGAAAACAGCACATCTTGCCCACAATATATGGGTTTTGGCCTCCGCTCTCAGCATCTACATATCTCTTTAGGTCGAAACGGCTTTCTAAGCCAGTTGATTCATCTTTCCTTCAATTCCTTCCATCATTAGCAAAAATAATCCAAGAATATACAAGAAAGCCAGACCGTCCAATACGATCTGGCAAATAACTTCGGCGGTCAAAATCCCGCATTTTTTTATACCTACCAGGAAAAACACTGTAAATACGCCTTGGGAAATTCTGAACGGGGAACCACAGATTACACAGATTAAGAACGATTAGATAGAAACACACAGACA
>OMOF01000015.1:0-25047 GCA_900290375.1 Candidatus Desulfosporosinus infrequens | reverse complement strand
ACCTATGCCATTATTGGTGCAGCAATGGAGGTACACCGGACACTTGGACCAGGGTTTCTCGAAGCGGTTTATCAGGCGGCATTAGCAATTGAGTTGGCTGAAAAAGGGATTCCGTTTCAAAAAGAAGTTTTGATCAATTGAGTTACAAGTGATTTGTAGTTTAGAGCCAAAATGTATTTATTCTGTGTTAATCTGTGTAATCTGTGGTTGATTAACTGACTACCTGAATAGTCACAAAAATAATGATTCGCAATTCAATTTGTAGGTATAATTTTTCACGGGAATCAAGGAAGTAATTTATAAGGTTTGGTGTTGTCGTTCAAGGTTAACAAACTTAGTGAATTCTTTAAGAAAGCCTAATTCGACGGTTCCTACCGGACCATTGCGGTGTTTGGCAATAATCAACTCGGCAATTCCTTTTTTCTCAGAGTCATGATTATAATACTCATCTCGGTAAATAAATGAAATCACATCCGCATCCGCTTCAATTGCCCCTGATTCCAACAAATCCGACATAATCGGCCGTTTGTCCTGGCGTTGTTCAACACCCCGATTAAGCTGGGACAAGGCAATGACTGGAACTTTCAGTTCCCGGGCAAGTCCTTTGAGGGTTCTAGAGATTTGAGCCACCTCTTGCTGACGGCTTTCTGTCTTTTTTCCGACCGATAACAACTGAAGGTAGTCAATCACGATCATTCCCAGATTATGTTCCATCTTCAAGCGACGTGCCTTGGAGCGGAGCTCTGCCAAGGAAATCCCCACTGTATCATCGATAAAAATCGGGGCATCCGAGAGAGGGCCCACCGCCCGCGTCAGTTTTGGCCAATCGGTATCCAGCAATTCCCCGGTCCTTACACGTTGCTGATCGACCATCGCTTCTCCACAAAGCATCCGTTGCACCAACTGTTCTTTAGACATTTCCAAACTAAAAATTGCTACGGGAACCTTGGCCCGAACTGCCGCATTTTGGGCCATATTTAAAACCATAGCCGTTTTCCCCATGGACGGACGCCCGGCAATAATTACTAAATCTGAAGGCTGCCACCCCGAAGTCATGCGATCCAGTTCCGTAAAAAAGGTGGGCACACCGGTGAGATTTCCTTTATTAGCATAGAGATATTCGATTTTCTCAAACGTCTCGAGGAGAACATCGCGAATAAAGCTAAATCCATCTTTTACGCGCCGCCGAGAAAGGTCAAGAATAAGTTTTTCTGCTTCTTCGAGGAGACCACGCGCCTCTTCTCCAGGCTCATAGCCCCGTTCTAAGATACTGCTTGTCGCACGAATGAGCTGACGAAGAAGAGCCTTTTCTGTCACCAATTTAGCATAATACTCTACATTGGCTGCTGAAGGGACAGAACGAGCAATCTCCGAGATAGTTGAAATTCCGCCCACCTGTTCCAACCGCCCCTGCTGACGCAAAATCTCCGCGACACTAACCAGATCGATGGGATCACCTTTTTCAAAGAGATCACGAATCGCAGAAAAGATCAAACGATGATTATCTCTGTAAAAATCCTCCGGTTGAAGCATTTCAAAGACAGAACTTCCAGCCTCCGGTTCGAGCATCATCGCACCTATGACCGCTTGTTCGGCCTCTAAATTCTGTGGTGGAACTTTTATTAGTTCCATAACCTCTCTCCTCCCGGTCTTCCTTGCTTTCAATGGAACTACCTAAGTCAAAAGGTAGTTTGTAGGGGCAATTCATGAATTGCCCCTACAAATGTTAAAATACATGTTTCATTGCCTCTTCGATCGTACTGACAGTCACTACTTCTATCCCTTGCAAACTCTGAGGTACATCCGCCCTATTTTCGAGTGGGATTAAAACCTTGCGCACTTCAACCTGCTTAGCTCCGAAAATCTTTTCGTAAATCCCGCCGACCGGTTTGACCTTACCCTGAATGGAAATCTCTCCAGTGACCGCCACATCTTGGCGCAGTGGCTGCTTTTTTAACGCGCTGTAAATTGCTAGCGTTGTTGCTAATCCCGCCGAAGGACCGTCTATTTTTGCCCCACCGACTACATTAACATGCACATCATAATTCTGTAAATCTTCCCCGGTTAGATCACGAATGACTGCAGTAGCATTAAAGACAGCATCTCTGGCCATACTTCCTGCCGTTTCATTAAAGCGTACCGTTCCCTTGCCATCCCGACCACCAAAGGTGATCGCTTCGATCTCCAACACCGAGCCCAAAAATCCGGATACGCCCAGTCCCAAGATTCTTCCTATCTCTAGGCCAGGTTGGACTTTCCTGAAAATATAAGGGGTAAGCCGAGCCGTGCGCAGAACTTCATAAACATCCGCGCTTGTCACCCTAACTTCTGCTTGATCCAAGTTACGATATCTCGCCAGACCGTAGGCATCGGTCAGAATACTATTCGCTTTCCGTCCTTCGATCACATATTCACTGATGATTTCAGGCACATTGTCATCCAAAGCCACTCCGAGTTTTTGGGCAGCTTGACGAATAATGTGCTGAACATCACCCGGCTCGAGAGGCACAAAGAAGACTTCCGAACAGCGGGAACGAATAGCAGGATTGAGCTCCGTAGGATCTCGTGTCGTCGCTCCAATCAGCACAAAATCAGCGGGTGCCCCCTCATCAAAGAGCTTCTTGATCCACTGAGGCACCTGGGGATTACCTGGATCGTAATAGGAAGAATCAAAAGAGACACGCTTATCTTCCAGTACTTTTAGCAATTTATTTAAAAGTAAAGAATCCATTTCCCCAATTTCATCGATGAATAGAATGCCACCGTGAGCCTCGCTCACCAGCCCCATTTTTGGCTCTGGGATACCTATATCTGCTAAGTCGTGCTTCGCCCCTTGATAGATGGGATCATGCACTGATCCCATCAGAGGGTTAGTCGCATCCCGAGGGTCCCATCTTAACGTCGTCCCATCTACTTCAATAAATGGAGCCTCTTTGGCGAAAGGAGAATGAGCATGGCTCTTAATCGCTTCTAACGCGACCCGAGCGGCAGACGTCTTGCCGACTCCAGGCGGACCATAAATCAAGATATGTTGGGGGTAAGGAGTTGCTAATTTGGCCAACAACGCTTGCACAGCGCCTTCCTGCCCAACAATCTCTGCCACAGTCTGCGGACGCAACACATCAGACGCAGAACGCTTTAGTGAAACGGTATTCATCTTTTCTAATATAGCTAGCTTCTTGAGCGTTTGCGCATTTTCTGGCCCAGACGTTTCCTGAAGAACTTGAATCTTAATTTCTTTGACGTAATCTTCATGCCGTTCCTGCATCTTTTCAGTGACAACACGGTCCAGCCGTTCTTCAACAGAACGCCGAGCGATAAGTTCCGCAATCTGTTCCTCGATCTCATCTAAGAGTTGTGGAATTTCCTGCAATTTTGGAATCTGCTGGACAGTAGGATCATCGGAAACAATTTTACGTAATCCGGCAACTCGTTCAACCAGTTCATCCGAACGCATAAGTGTGAGTGCCTCCAGCCTACTGGCTTTAAGAACTAACTTGTCTGTGCCGTGATAATTTGCAAGCAAGACATAGAGTGCATCAACCTCTCGGCGCCACTCTTCCTCATCCTGTAGCCGATCACTGAGATTCATATGATCCAACCATTTTGTCAAAAGCCCTTTCATCAGGGATCCCCTTTCGTGATACGTGGTCCGTAGTTCGTAGTTCGTGGTTCGTTGTTCAAACCACGGGCACGCCCCTGAAACGTTCGGCTAAACTCCAGATATCTCTCTGAAGTAAGCCTTATAAGGCAGAGACATGAACCTGAAGCTTAGCCACCACATCCTGATGGATTTTTACAAGGATCTCATAATTCCCCAGAGCTTTAATCGGTTCTTTTACCTCTAACTTACGTTTATCTACTTCAACCCCATGCTGTTTTTTTAACGCGTCGGCGATCTCTTTGCTTGTGACTGAACCAAACAAGCGCCCTCCTTCACCCGTCTTCGTCTTGACTTCAATTTGGAGAGCATTCAGTTTACCTGCTAATTCAACTGCATTTTCCTTTTCCTTCTCCTTACGACGCTCTTCCAACACTTGCTTATGTGAAATATCTTGAATATTTCCGCTAGTTGCTTCAATCGCTAACTTTTTAGGAAACAGGAAGTTTCGAGCAAACCCATCTGCGACTTCAAAAACTTGTCCCTTTTTACCCGTTCCTTTTACATCTGCTTGAAGGATAACCTTCATGTGAATTCCTCCTTACGATTCTTCTGGTAGACGACGAAAGTTAAAAACGAGGTCAAACAGTCCAAACATAATGAGACTGATGACACTGAAGAAGAAATAAAAAAAGCTTGCTATGATCAATGCCAATTTAATAAAGCGGGGAATCTTAGGGGATTGTAACAAATATAGAAAAACAGAAGTACCCAACACCAAGGTTAAGGCCCCATAAACAACCATTAAGTTGATTCCTAGGCCACGCAGAACTGTCCAAGAAAATTGATCACCTAAAAGGTAAAATGCAATACCCAAAACCGCACCCCAAACCGCATACCAAGGCAAACTCCAACGCGTGAACGGAATCCGTCCTTCGTCCTCCTTAAACCAACGTCTGACAAGATAGAAAACCAAGCCAAACTCAATAAAAGCAGAGATTGCTGCGAAACTAGGAATGATTAGAGCATAAAAGTGAATTCCTTGTTGTAAGAAATCTCGAACTTGCATCTCAGTAATCCCTTGTTGTTGGATCACTGCCAGTAATCCCGAAGCTTGGTATTGCTGAACGATCATATTAATCATGTCGTTGACAGTTTTGGCATCAAATCCTTGCGTTACGAATGAAAGGGTAGGTAACGCCCCTAAAACTGCAGCCAACATAGCACTCCAAAAGAAAGTCCTCCGCACTGGCCAATGTTTATGCCAACCTAAAATACCCAGTAACCCTGCCAAAGGAACGAGGCTCATCTGATTAATGGCAGTTTCTCCCAAAACAAGCAATGGTGCAACATAGCCAATCAGTAAAAAACCCGTGGTTATTAGCCACCCTTTACGACGGCCTACCAAAAACACGGCGAGTAACATGAGTACTTCCCAGATAAATCCCCATGTTCCCCAAGCAACGCCCAACCAAGGAAAAGTTAATAGAATCGTCCCAGCTAAATAATATACAACCGTTTCATCACTCAAAAACATGCGCCTATTCTCCTATTAACTTAGTCTTCTGGAGCGAGATAACTCAAGAGCAGACTTAAATCTCCCCACTGCTTTTCAAGGTTCATCTCATCGGCCTCTCTTAAGCCTTTAAGTCGTTGTAAAAGCATGCGATCGAGCCGGGAAAAGTCAAAACCCAACCGTCTTGCTAGCAGATAACTCATGCCCACAAGATCCGCCAACCCCTGAACCATCTCTGCCTCTGAACCACACAGCGTCCCATGCTGAATAAGCCACTGTGCCTGCATTAAATTGACCTTAAGTTCGTCAATAGCTCTTAAGCCTTTTACAACATCAACTTCAACATGTTCATGTTCCAGGGTTGCCCCCTCCTAAAGTCCATTTTCCTCTGTGAACTCGTTCAGCTAAAACTAAGTATCCTGATAAGAACGATACTTACCAATAATTCGTGATAAGTATACAAATCTCCTGCACTTCATGGGCATGAAAATTTCGCCAATCCTTTTCAGCAGTACTGCTGCGCCGCAGTGTGGGATGGGGTTGGATACGAAAAATGGAAAAAAGGAGCTCTCGCTCCCTTTTTCTACTCTACACTATATGGTAACAAGGCAATACTACGAGCCCGTTTGATGGCCAAGGTCACTTGGCGCTGATGCATTGCGCAGTTTCCTGAAATACGACGAGGCAATATTTTGCCACGATCCGTAACATACTTACGTACTTTATGTGTCTCTTTGTAATCCATAGACACAACTTTATCTACACAAAAACTGCATACCCGCTTACGTGGGCGACGTCCGCGTTCACGTTTCATACTAATTCTCCCCTTCCCCTACTTAGAATGGGATGTCATCATCCAAATTAACTTCATGTCCGAATGAGCCAGTTTTACTTGGTGAACTCGATTCCGAGCTTCCTGCCCCACTGTCCTTCGGACTTAATAAGTGAACATTTTCAGCAATAACCTCTGTAACCCAGCGTTTTTGACCGTCTTGACCAGTATACGTACGGACCTGGATTCGACCGTCTGTAGCCGCCATTTTTCCCTTAGACAGATAATTCGCACAAAATTCGGCTAGCTGCCGATAGACCACACAGGGAATAAAATCTGCCTCTCGCTCTCCCTGGGCGTTTTTGTAATTTCGATCAATCGCGAGTGTAAAATTAGCTACGGCTACACCACTTGGAGTATAACGTAACTCGGGGTCTTTCGTTAAACGGCCAATCAAAACGACACGATTCAACATATGTGCCCCACCGTCCTTTTAGTCTTCTTTTCTAACTGTCAGGAAACGGATTACATCGTCGGAAATTTTCATAACCCGTTCGATTTCCTGGGATGTACGGCCTTCGCCTTCAAAGTTCATCAGGATATATTGGCCTTCTTTATAATCTTGGATTTCATAAGCCAATCGACGTTTACCCCACTTTTCTACCGTCAGGTTATCGCCGCCATTGCTGGCCACGAGCCCACTCAAACGGTCAACCAGTGCTGTGGTTGCCTCTTCATCTAGATCTGGCCGGATGATATAAAGTAATTCGTACGCTTTCATATTTGCACCTCCCCTCGGACTAAGCGGCCCCGTTGAACGGAGCAGGGATATTTAGACTACCAAGCAGAAATTATACCATGTTATTGTCATGAAAGCAACTAATATCTTTAAAACACAGTTCATAAATAGGCCGATGCTTATACATTTTGAAGGGATTAAGACACCCCTACTCTTTAGACGTTAAACCGAAAATGAACAATGTCTCCGTCTTGCATGATGTACTCTTTGCCTTCCAATCGAACTAACCCCTTATCTCGAGCACCGTTCATCCCATTGTGCTCTACAAAATCCCGATAGGAAACCACCTCAGCCCGGATGAAACCATGTTCAAAATCCGTATGAATTACTCCAGCCGCCTGAGGCGCTTTTGTCCCCTGATGAATCGTCCACGCTTTCACTTCGATCGGACCAGCCGTAAAAAACGTCATCAAACCTAAGAGGTGGAATTCAACCTGGATTAACCTATCTAGGCCTGACTCTTCGAGCCCCAAATCCTGTAAGAAAACTCCCTTTTCTTCCTCCTCAAGTTCTGCAATCTCTGCTTCAATCTGAGCACAAACCACAACTGCTTCTGCGCCCTCTTCAGCCGCGATCGCCATAACCTGTTGAACGTAAGGATTATCTGCTGCTGTCGAGAGACCCTCTTCACTGACATTCGCAACGTAGAGCACTGGTTTTAAGGTCAAAAGTGAAAAACCCTTGAGAATATCACGTTCCTCTTCCGTATAGGTCAAAGAACGGGCCCCTTTTCCCTGATTAAAAACTTCCGTCAAACGTTCCAAAAGGGCAACTTCGCTTTGAACTTTTTTGTCCCCGGTTTTTAAAAGTTTAGATGAACGACTTGTTCGTTTCTCCATACTCTCCATGTCCGCTAAGACCAACTCCAGATCTATCGTCTCAATATCCCGTTTGGGATTAACGGTTCCCTCAACGTGGATCACATTCTCGTCTTCGAAGCAACGTACAACATGCACAATTGCATCGACTTCACGGATATGAGAGAGAAATTTATTTCCTAAGCCCTCTCCTTTACTCGCACCCTTGACGAGACCGGCAATATCCACAAACTCAACGGTAGCTGGAACAATCTTTTTGGGATGAACCATATCTGATAGTTTCTGCAATCGGGAATCGGGCACTTCCACCATTCCCACATTGGGATCAATCGTACAAAATGGGTAATTCGCCGCCTCAGCACCTGCTTGGGTAATTGCATTAAACAACGTTGATTTACCGACGTTCGGCAAACCAACAATTCCTGCATGTAATGTCATGCTTTGACCTCCTCTTTAATACGCAGACAAGCCAGCCATCTATAATATTATGATGTTTTCCTAACTCCTACGTCAAAGTAATTTCCGTTCTCTTAATTCATCCCGTTTTCTTCGACACTCTGAAGAATTACCTTTAAATTACGTTCAAGTTTGATCCGAGGAATCCAGGCTTGATGTTGACAACCTAAGCACTGAATTCGAAAATCCATCCCCGTTCGCATCACTTTCCAATCTGTGCTTCCACAAGGGTGTGATTTGCGCAGACGAACAATATCCCCTACATTCAATTTAATCATCTGTTTCCCTCCTTGGTCGAGGTTCGAATATTGAATATGAGTTTTAATGTTCTTCATCCTCTAGGACGAAGGTTTCATAGGATCCGTCATAATGATACTTTGAAATTGAGGTGTATGAATTCCTTCCTTCAGAAATGCACTGTGAATTCGCCGACGCAGTTCACGTTCTAGACTCCATTGTTCATTGGATTGGGTGAAGGCGATGACTCGTAAAACCACATTGCGCTCTCCAAATTGAGTTACACCTTGAACTGTGGGAGCATCAATGATTTTCTCTCCAAATTCTGCGCTAACCTCTTCACAAACAGCGCTCATCACTCCCATTGCTCGGTCAAGGTCTTCATCATAGGGGACTTGAATTTCCACCTTGGCTAACATCTTTCCTCGACTAAAGTTCGTAACTGCCGTAATACTACCATTGGGAATAATGTGCAGTTCCCCACCCCAAGCCCTGATATGGGTTGTCCGTATCCCGGTCTCTTCAATAGTACCCGTGAATTCCCCCGTTTTAACTAATTCTCCAACCGAAAACTGATCCTCAAAAAGAATAAAAAAACCGCCGATGATATCTTTAACCAAACTCTGCGAACCAAAGCCTAGAGCAACTCCTAGAACGCTGGCCGAAGCTAGTAGGGTTCCGGTATCTATAGGAAAAAGTCGTTCGAGGATATGCAGGATCACCGTAAAAGTAAGCCCATAAATCAACATACTGCGCAGGAGCGAAAATAACGTATTTCCTTTACGCTCATCCAGCAGATGTTTTCCTTTGCGATCTACCAACATGCGCCTAAGTAAATAAATAAGCAACCCATATGTAACACGTGCCAGCACGAGGATAACAACAACATAAAGCACTGCATTTAACGCAGCAAGTCCAAATT
Organism: Candidatus Desulfosporosinus infrequens; assembly: GCA_900290375.1. GTDB lineage: Bacteria > Bacillota > Desulfitobacteriia > Desulfitobacteriales > Desulfitobacteriaceae > Desulfosporosinus > Desulfosporosinus infrequens. The sequence continues at coordinate 15,926 of OMOF01000015.1, read as the reverse complement.
TGTGCCAATCGAAATCGAGAATATCGTCTGGAATCAAAGAGACATTCATTGTATAAAAATTATTCCCCTTTCCTCCATAAGGCATTTTTCATTCTCAACTTAAGTTTTCTTCTTCTCTGTTTGATTTATACAATTGACCTCTCCTATCTCTAAAGCGAGAGCGGTCATTGCCTGTTAAAACCAAACACCTTTGCCGAGTGAAAGCGGTTCGAGTAATTTTTGACTAAGCTGTGCTGAAAAGACTTGGTCTAAGGCATGAAAGATCTCTACCAAATAAGGATAAAAGCCTGAATTTTGAATGAGACTATTAACACCCTCACCCACTCCCAATTTCAAGAGCGGGGAGAATAACCCTGCCAAAACAGCCAGCCCAATAAGAGAACTTAACCCCCCAAACATAAGTCCTCCTCCGCGATTAAAAGCTCCACCCCAACTAACAAAAGGACGAAGAAGAATTGCAACCAAGAACTGCAGAAGAATCACTACTGCAGCAAAAACGCAACCGAAAGCTATCAGGCTTAGAATGCGTTCTGTGAACATCCCTGCCAACCGTTGTGTCACCTGTTCAATAGCTTGCGGTATCTGGGCACTAGGTTGGTTCAATGGGGCCAAAATATTTCGCCATTCGGGAGGCAGTGACCCCAAAATGTTCCCTAAAGCCTGTTGTTGCAGTGTATTGGCTTTGGACTGAACGGCTGGAAGCATCACTCGATAGATCATGGGTTCTAACCATTGCTGAAGTGGAAAATATTGTTCGGCCCAGTGAAGAGCAACCATGTATTCCCACGACGCTACTACAAAACCCATAACGCTACTCAGGAAAGTAACGATGCTAGCTATAAGGCCTCTTTGATAACCATGTAAAGCGCCTAACAAAATAAACCCTAAAATTAGCACATCAATAAGATTCATACCTACTCCCCCCTCTCCTCCAACTGATTAATGTTCCTATTATCTATATTAGCTCATCTATGAATATTCGGTTTATACCGGCAAAAATCCTGCAGGTATAGCGTACTCATCTACTGAAATCAAAAAGACAGCTTCTCGCTGCCTAAGACACAGAACTATAATATAGATGTTTAATTCCGGTTCGTAGTTTATTAATCTCTCTCGAGATTAATAAACCCATCCAAATGAGTATCCAATCTATGAACTACAAACCATGACTATGGCGGGGATGCGTGCGAATCGAACGCACCTCGGAACGTTCTGCGTCCCGACACGCGNNATCCATCCCCATTCCGTTGACAGTAATATTAACACATTCGTTCTCATTATGGAAGTATATATTAAGGTTATTTTCGTTATTTATAATATCTGTATATCTTCTTTCGTCAGTAGATTGTAAGGTATATATTCCCATTAATTTGTACACAATAATTGTGTCGACATATTCTTTAGGTACCCAAGTAGGTTTAAGTGTCGTGTTTAATGCCAATGATCTAAGTCACTCATTTAACGAAAAAAGGAGGCTAAAAATATGGACCGTAGCGAAATATCGTTTTCTAGTTTATCTAACAGCCAGATTGACGAGGTTAAGTCTTTAGAAACAAAGTTTAATGCTTTCCACACAACAGGCCAAGAGACCATTCTGATTGCTTATACTAAACCTGAACAGAAATAGTGGACCTCTCATAGCTTAGCTGGTGCTATTTATAGTGCAAACAGGTTCCTTTCAGATGTTGTTCAAGCTGAATCGTTCTTTCTGCGGGTTCACTATGATGCATCAACTGGAATTTGGCTTGAAGTATTCCTTTCACACACTCAAGTGTGAGGTCAGTCAAATGAGTACAGCCGTGTTCTAACCCAACTGACGCTTGAACCTGCTTACGAACATTACTGTGCAGGTTCACCCCTACCAATTCTTTGATTCGTTCTCGAACGTGTCCACAATCCGTATAAGGAGCACGACAAAGCTCACCCTCAGCTGAAGTAATCGTATAACTTTTGAGATCAACTTCGAGGGTTAGACAGAGTTCATGTAGACTATCCAAAAAAACTCCATTCACTTTGAACGTTTTTTCGCCTACTAGACAGACATTTACAGAAATAGAACGGTTAAAAAGATACATCGGCACATCTCCCCATCTTTCTCTAATATATTGTTTGAATTTTCTTTATATTATATCTTTTTTCACGAATAAAGAAAGTTACTGGTTGATCGTTCATCCAGTAACTTCCTTTATTGTTTTTATTCTCTAACGAGATATCCTTTTTGTTTTAATGAATCTTTAACCTCAGCTACTCGTTCACCCTGTAGGTGTGCGAGAATCTGGACCTGATTATCCTTGAGGTGGTAAACTGCAAAACTCGAAATATTAACCTCAAACTGCTTAATTGTCACGGCTAAGTCCAACATGACACCAGTATCATCCTTTGTTTCTATAACCACACGCTGACCTGGACTGCGAAATCCCATAATATCCAAGAAGGCATCCAAAATGTCAGTTCCCGTAATCATACCGACCAGTTTACCCTCGTCAAGTACAGGTAATCCGCCAATTTTATGTTCCCGCATCAACAAGGCCGCATCTTCTATCTGCATATCCGGGTGACAGGTCATCACCTTTTTCACCGCGACTTCTCGGATGGGAGTTTTAGCAATGAGGTAATTAAGTTCAAAAATACTTAATGTCGTAGCAGGGGAAGGAGAGACTTCTCGGAGATCCCCATCTGTCACAAAACCCACAAGTTTACCCTTATCCATAACTGGCAGCTTAGTAATCTTTTTCTCCCTCATGAGGGCCATCGTATCTGCGATAGACTCTTCTGGGCTCACCGTAAAAACCTGAGATGTCATGAACTGGCGAACATACATTTTACTTTGCCCCTTTCTCATTACACTTATTCTCTAATCCCCGGTCTGCAGATCTCTAACCCTATTTGAGGCGGGATCCTAACCCCCGAGGTAGGCCTTACGAACTTCTTCACTGGCAGCTAATTGCTTGGAATCTCCAGAAAGCACTATTTTTCCTGTCTCAAGCACATAGGCCCTATTGGCAATCGAAAGGGCCATGTGCGCATTCTGTTCTACCAGTAAAATAGTCGTCCCACTCGCATTTATGTCCTTGATAATCGAAAAAATTTGTTTAACCAAAATAGGAGCTAAACCCATCGAAGGCTCATCGAGAAGAAGGAGTTGTGGTTTAGACATAAGTGCTCGCCCCATGGCCAGCATTTGTTGTTCCCCGCCGGATAAAGTGCCCGAAATTTGACTATTACGTTCTAGAAGACGGGGAAACAACTCATAAACACGTTGCATATCTTGCTTGATCCCTGCTTTGTCCTTGCGTAAGTAAGCCCCAAGTTCCAAGTTTTCGATGACGGTCATATTAGCAAACACATGCCGTCCCTCAGGAACCTGGGATATCCCTTTAGACACAATAACTTGAGGCGCAATACTGGCCAGATTCTCACCCTTAAACGTAATTCTACCCGTTTTTGGGCGCAGTAATCCTGAGATCGTCTTAAGACTTGTACTTTTTCCTGCACCATTTGAGCCAATCAGGGTAACAATCTCTCCCTGGTTAACCTCAAAGGAGATACCCTTAAGGGCATGAATCGCACCGTAATATACATTAACATCTTCAAGTACAAGCATCAGACAACCTCCTCCCCTAAATAGGCCTCAATGACTTTGGGATTGCTTTTAATTTCATCTGGTGCACCTTGAGCAATAATTGTACCATAATCCAAAACATAGATGCGTTCACAGACCCCCATCACCAAGGACATATCATGTTCGATTAAGAGAATCGTAAGTTTAAACTGCTCCCTGACCCAACGAATCAGATTCATTAGATCATGGGTTTCCTGAGGATTCATGCCCGCAGCCGGCTCATCGAGCAATAATAGTTTAGGTTCTGTTCCCAAAGCACGTGCGATCTCCAAGCGACGTTGTTCTCCATATGGTAAATTTTTAGCCGTCTCTTCCGCTTTATCTTCAAGGTTAAATATCTTTAGTAAATCCATTGCTTTGCGTTGCATTTCTTCTTCCCCTGAGTAATAGCTGGGCAAACGTAACAAGGCACTAGTCATACTGTATGAATTACGTTGATGATAAGCGATCTTGACATTATCGATGACACTCAAATCACTAAATAAGCGAATATTTTGGAACGTTCTCGCCATCCCCTGTTGGGTGACTTGATATGGTTTAAGCCCACTCACATTTTTGTCCCGAAACGTCATTTTTCCTTCTGTCTTATCATAAACCCCTGTGAGTAAATTGAAAACCGTGGTTTTTCCTGCTCCATTGGGGCCAATCAGACCAATCAATTCCCCTTGGTTAATCTCAATATTTAAATTTGAAACCGCTTTTAAACCGCCAAAAGATTTAGAGAGATTTTCAATTTTTAGAAGCGGCATTTTTTTCACTCTTCTTTCCCAGGAAATTTAGGGTAAATTCTTTCGTTCCCATGATTCCGGTTGGTCTAAAGATCATCATTAAGACTAATAACACTGCCGTTATAACATTTCGCCATTCCGGAACACCCGCTAAAAGTGCCGAAGCCAAGGTCATAACAATGGCGCCTATGATACCTCCGGTCATACTTCCTAAGCCCCCAAGCACAATCATCACAAGAATGTTAAAGGACAATAAAAAGTTAAAGGTCATAGGTTGAATAATATAAAAATAGTTGGCATAAATTCCGCCTGCCAGTCCTGCAAAAAAGGCCCCCATTGTAAACGCTATCACTTTGTATTTTGTCGTATTCACTCCCATGGATTCTGCGGCAATCTCATTTTCGCGAATAGAAATACACGCCCTGCCATGCGTTGAACCAACAAAATTTTTCATCAGCACAACACTCACTGCCATTAATCCAAAGGCCCAGGTCCACGTAATTGTGCTTGGCAGAGTGAATCCTGCGGCCCCACCAACATAGTCCGTGTTCAAGAAGATAATGCGCACAATCTCGCCAAATCCCAAGGTTGCTATTGCAAGATAATCTCCCTTAAGACGTAACGTAGGTAAGCCGACCAAAAAGCCAGCCAAAGCCGCCGCAACCGCTCCAGCGATAAGCCCTAGGAATAAAGGCCCGTGCTGGATTGCCGTTATAATAGCTGAAATATAGGCCCCAATGGCCATAAAACCTGCATGTCCTATTGAAAATTGACCGGTGATACCATTAATCAAATTTAGGCTAGTAGCAAGGATAATATAAATACATATTTGGATTAATGTCAACTTATAGAAAGGCGGCATTATATCAAACACGATCAGTCCCTGAATTACTGCATATAACAAAAGAATCCCCAAGAGTGACACTATATTCTTGCGGTTGAACCAATTGCGCATTTTCCTCACCTACACTTTCTCCCGTATGTTTTTACCAAAGAGCCCACTCGGCTTGATAATCAGAACGAGAATCAAGATGACAAAGGCCACTGCATCCCGCCAAGTTGATGCTCCTAAGCCGCTCACAACTGATTCTGTCAAACCTAACACCATGCCTCCGACCATTGCTCCAGGTATAATCCCGATACCTCCGAGTACAGCGGCCACAAAGGCTTTTAAACCAGGGGTAATTCCCATTAACGGGTCAATGGTATTAAAGTAGACGCCCATCAGTACACCAGCTGCGGCCGCTAATGCTGATCCAATAGCAAAAGTAAATGATATAATATTATTGGTGTTAATTCCCATCAATAAGGCTGCCTCTTTGTCAAAAGATACCGCACGCATGGCTTTGCCCATTTTCGTGTATTGAACAGTAATATGCAAAAGAGCCATAAGCACAACAGCGGTTAGTAGCATTACAATGTCCCCTGTTTTAAAGTAGACACCACCTACAATATACATTGTTTCCGGGAAAACTGGAGGATAGGTACGCACTTGCGCCGTAGCCACTAACATGCCCCCATACTCCAAAAATAATGAAACCCCAATCGCAGTAATTAAGGCTGCGATACGGGAGGCGTTTCGTAAGGGCTTATAAGCAATCCGTTCAATCAAAACACCTAAGAGAGCACAAAAGACCATTGCAAAGAGCAGGGCGGGCAGAAAAGGAAAATGGAAGACTGTTATGGCGAACCAACCGGAATAAGCTCCCACCATCATTACGTCTCCATGCGCAAAATTGATCAGCTTAACAATACCGTAGACCATAGTATAGCCCAAGGCAATGAGCGCATAGATGCTTCCTAAAGACAATCCATTGACAAGTTGTTGAAATATTTGTGTTGTGATATGACTTCCCATAAACTCACTCCCTTTTAAGTTAAACCTTTTCAAATTAGAAGAGAGAGGGTAAATCTGTCCCCTCTCTCTCTGTTTACAGGATGACTGTTAAGCCTACTCTATATTCCCCAAAGTTACTCGAATTTATCACTGTGGAGCAACACGTGTCACAAACACTGGTTTACCGTCTTTATTTGAGATGATAACGGCACTCTTCTGTGGGTTATGTGTTTTAGGATCAATGGTAATATCTCCGCTTACGCCTTTGAACCCTACCATATTCTCTAAAGCTGTACGCACTTTTTCTGGATCAGTGCTGTTGGCAGTTGTAATAGCTTGAATTAACATATTTGCAGCATCATAACCCAAAGCAGCCATGGCATTCGGCACACTATTAAACTTTGTCTTATAATCGCTTACAAAGGTAGCCAATGCTGGATCATCCGTTGCCACATGATCAACATAGTAAGTATTGTTCAGAGCAGCGGCTCCACCAATGTTAAAGAGCTGTGGATCGTCCCAGCCATCTCCACCCATAAATGGCATATTCATACCTAATTGACGAGCTTGCTGGACAATTAAGCCCACTTCTTGATAATAACCAGGTAACCAAACCATATCTGGATTTTCTGCTTTTATGTTCGTTAAGATAGAACGGAAATCCTTATCACTGCCACCGACATATTGCTCAGTACCAGTAATTGTGCCATTTCCCTTTTTAAAATTAGTTACAAAGGATTCAGCTAAACCTTTTGAATAATCACTTTTCTGGTCAATGATTACGGCTGCAGTTTTGGCTTTTAAAGTATTTAAAGAGAAATTAGCCCCTACCTGGCCTTGGAACGGGTCGATAAAGCACGCTCTAAAGATCCAAGGACGTACTGCGCCGGTAGCCGGATCTACCGTGAGCTTTGAATTTGTCCCACTTGGGGAGATCATGGGTATCTTATTATCCGTTACAACTGGAATAGCAGCCAGAGTAACTGAACTGGTCATGGACCCGATAACTGCCATAACCTTATCCTGAGTAACTAGCTTTGTAACGGCAGCAGTTGATTCACCAGCATCTGACTTGTTATCTGCTGCTATTAAAGTCAACTGTCTACCCAAAACCCCACCTTTGGCATTTTGTTGCGCAAACGCCAAATTAATGGCATTCTGAGCCGCTTGGCCAAACATAGCTGTTCCACCACTCAACTCTAAATTACCACCTACTTTGATAGGACTCGTATCACTGGCTCCGGTTTTTGGTGCCGCTGTTGTTCCACACCCAGCTGCCAATGAAAGGCTTAACAAGGCGACAATACCAAGGGATAAGCCCTTACTGAATAGTTTCATTTTTTTTCCTCCTTCAAAATTTCGGAAATTAAGATTCTATAGTTCTCTATCTAGACCCATATTTTGCCTTCACCTTCACCCCCCTATCTTTCACTAAAGCCCCAGTCAACGCAAATTTTCGTGACTGGGGCTTCATTGCCTTGTCTAAGAATATCCAGTACTTAGACTTCCAAGTTTGAGTACGAGTTCTACGCTAAGGACATTTTAGCTTTTGTACAACATTAAGTCAATGGAATTTCTGTTATAACATATTTTTTGTCAGATAAATAAGAATTATGGATTAACATGCGTGAGCAATGTCTTTTTACCGTCAACTAATTTTATGATAACCGCACTCTTCACTGGATTATGGGTTTTTGGATCAACTGTAATAACCCCAGTTACCCCTTGAAAATCTTTTGTATTTTCCAAAGCAACTCTGATCTTTTCAGGGTCTGTACTACCTGCGGTTTTAATGGCAGCAATCAGCATTTCAGCAGCATCATACCCTAAAGCTGCTAAAGCATCCGGTTCTGCGTTATATTTTGCTTGATATGCATCAGCGAATGGTTTTGTAGCTGGATCTCCAGCCCACATATGATCAACGAAATACGTGTTATTTAGATTTGCTGCTCCAGCTAAATCTGCCAATTTAGACGAATCCCAGCCATCTCCTCCAACAATTGGAACTGTAATCCCTAATTCACGAGCTTGGTTTACAATCAAGCCCACTTCACTGTAATATCCGGGGACAAATAAGACTTGGGGATTGCTGGCTTTGATCCTAGTCAATGTAGATCTGAAATCCTTATCCCCTCCGACATAATTTTCCGTATCTGTAATAGCTCCCCCAGCGCTTGTAAGGTCTTTACTAAATTCTGCCGCTAAACCTTTAGAATAATCATCTTTTTGATCGATAAATACGGCAGCCTTATTCAATTTGAGAGTATTTGCTACGAAATTCTCTGCAACTTTCCCTTGGAAAGGATCTAAAAAACAACTTCTAAAAACCCACGAATTCAAGGACCCGTCCTTATTAACGGTAACTTCCGAATTTGTGGCTGTCGGTGTAATCAACGGGATTTTGTTATCCGCAGAAACGGGCACTGCTGCCTTTGTATTTGAACTCGTTACCGCCCCGAGAACTGCTACGACTTTGTCTTGCGTGATAAGTTTGGTTATAGCTGTCGTTGATTCTCCGGCTTCAGATTTATTGTCTGCCGTTACAAATACCAGTTGCTTTCCAAGCACTCCGCCTTTTTTGTTCTGATCAGCAAAAGCTAGGTCAACCGCATTTTTAACGGACTGACCATAGGTTGCGACACCCCCAGATAACTCCAGATCGCCGCCAATTTTAATATCCTCAGCAGCTTTCGGCGTTGCTGCACTACTGCAACCCGAGACCATACCTAACATGATCACTGCTATTCCTAACACTACTTTAGTTTTTCGCATTTTTCTACCTCCATCGTTATCTATCTCTTTGAATAAGCTTACATTTTTACTTCAAATAATTTCTACTGTACTACACCTCCGGTTTACAGATTGAAAATTTATCTTGACGAGAAAAATCGACAGCTAGCCAGATTGTCAAGATAAACCTTTTGCAACAGTTATAATACAGACGTCCCTGGAACTATGTTCAATATTGATTTATTCTATATCTGTTGCATCATTGTGTCAATTAATTAAATCCTGTGTCACTACATAGATTTTAGTATAGTATTCTTTTATCACCGGTTCGCCTAGTTAGCTTTTGGTTGTCAAAGAACTCGAGCAATGGCACCGCATACTTCCTTGATATTCCCCACATTTCTCGCACCTCAGAGACACCTGCTTCACCATGGATTTTTAAAAACTCGCTCAAGATTTCTTTGGCTGACTCCAGCTCTTTTTGTCGATAGTAATACTGATCAATATGTACCCATTCTCCAGTTTCACACAGGTACTGAGCATATTCTGGAGCATCAGATTTAAGGATACCGCACGCCTCCGCAGTGGCTACCAGGTCGGGTGGCATTAGAGTAACACTTTGCCATTTTGTACGTAGTGCTACCAGGTGTTTCGATATGCTCGCTGGAATTTCCGCGCCTTCATTGGTTTGGACCTTACTTCCTGAGATACGATAGAACCCTCGCGCTGCACCTTGTTCCAGAATTGTTTGCCAACGACGATGTGTCCATAGAATTCCAAGACGAGTTTTTAACTCCTCTCTGCTAATTCCACCGCGCAGAGGGTTTGCTTTTTCATGAGTTTTAATGATAGCTATTAGTTTCGACCGCCAAAGCTCTGCTGTTGTTTTCCCCCAGTAGAGCTTTGATTCGTCTTCTGTCCAGATTTCTAGTCGGTCAGATATTTCTAATGATTTTAAATCATTCTCCACTTCAGCGACACTGACATGCAGACGATCTGCTAAATCTGAGGCTGTCCTAGGTTCGAACATTTCTTTTTCTAGTAGGTCAAGCGGGTCACCTTGGTCTTTCACTCTCATCTGTGCCAAAACGTTTTCTTTAAACCGTTTCTGCTTGAAGTCTGCTACACCAAGTACTTTTCCACCCGCGATCGTATGAGCGGGGGAATAAAACCGGAGTACAAAACGATCTCCTGGTACCGCAACAACCGGTTCTTCCAAAAGAATCTGCGCAAATCCCTCTTGTCCAGGTGCTAGTTCCTCTTGTTCCAAAAGATGTAGACGACCTAAAATCTCAGTGGTTCCGAGGTGGAAACGAACTCGTTGTCTTTGGATTAGGGGTTTATCGGCCGAGCCAAGGTTTAGAACCTTTAGATCCAAAATCTTTCCGACCTTAAACATATTTGGCATTACGAGTACTGAACCTCTTTCCACTTCAGCGACATCAACCCCTGCTAGATTCACCGCTACCCGCTGGCCGGCCTCTGCGAAAGTCACTTTACTTTTATGGACTTGTAGAGAGCGTACTTTTGTAAGCATATGGATCGGTTCAATCGCTAGTTCCTGACCAAGTTTCACTGTCCCGCTGTAAAGTGTTCCGGTAACAACAGTTCCAAACCCCTGCATACTAAAGACCCTATCTAGGGGCATACGTACGGGTCCGGTTGTTTTTTTAGTTTCGACCTCTGAAAGCAACCTATCAATAATTTGTCGCAAGTTTGGAATTCCGTCACCGGTCAGAGCCGAAACCCGACAAACGGGTGCTTCATGAAAGGCCGTTCCATTGAGTTCCTCGCGGATTTCTTCTTCCATAAGATCCAGCCACTCATTATCCACGAGATCTGCTTTATTGATCACTACTATTCCTCGAGGTATGCCAAGTAAGGTCAAGATGTCCAAATGCTCCTGTGTCTGGGGCATAATTCCTTCATCAGCAGCTATCACAAGTAACACTACATCCATACCGCTGGCTCCCGCCAACATCTGACGGACAAACCGTTCATGTCCTGGAACATCTACTATTCCAACCTGTCGGCCACTGGGCATCACCATATGCGCAAATCCTAATTCGATGGAGATCCCCCGTTGTTTCTCTTCTTTTAAGCGATCCGTTTCCATACCGGATAAAGCACGAATCAACTCTGTTTTGCCATGATCAACATGTCCTGCTGTACCTACTAGATAATGTCGTTCATTCATAATTCTTCCCCTTATTTACGTGATTTAGCCAGAAACCTGTTTAGGTAATCCTAAGGCACATTTAAGAAAATAACCAGCCAGTATGCCAGTCTATTTTGTGTCATATGCCTAAAGGTCGTTTCCCTTAACCTCTATGCCAAAAATACAGAATCGTTGGCAAGAAAACAAGTCCTAGGTAGCCAAACAAAGGATATACGAATTGCACAATATGTGAGAATTTCACACCGGCTATCGGTAAAAGCAAAAGTAGCAATAAAAAGGTAGCCTTTCCATAACTCAACTTTCCTGTGTCAACCACCCGGCTAACGAGACTAAAACCATTTCCGATCGCCGCAGTAATCATTGTTAACCATAAAACGACAACGTAGAAAAAAGCTGGCCAATCCCCTAACTTGCCTGCAACTGCAACCATTGGGATTTCTAAGCCCAAAATATCTGGAAACCGCAGTAACGCAGCTCCTATGACGAAAGCAAATATCCCCAGTGCAACACCGCCAAGAACTGCGCCCAAACGTGCTCCAGGTCGTTGTACGTCCCGCCCCAGTGAAGCAAATACTACCATTGCTAACGTTAAATTAAATGATACATAGAGAATTGCCGAGAGTGCCCAATTTTTTACTATAGGGTTTGTCAGTATCACTATGCCCTCACCATCTCCAGACGTTGCGAAAAAAACAGCTGCTGTCGCGATTCCCAAACAAAAGATAAATTTTAAGGGTATCAAAACAGAATTTATCCATAAAACTCCTTCTCCGCGAAACCATAAAGCTATGGCGATTACTGAACCTGTTAAGAATATGCCTAACCACCTTGAAAAGCCAAAATATTCGTAAAAGAGCGCACCGCAGCCCGAAATCATTGCCAAGATTCCTAAGAACAAGAGAATACTCACAAGCCCATCTGCCCAACGACCCCATCTAGCACCGAGCAGATGATTAAAGAAATCTGGATAAGATGAGATCTGCCAGCGTCTCTGCAAATCCAACATACCCCAACCTAGAAGAGAAAATAGAACCGCGCTAACAACGATTCCTGCTAAACCCCAACGGCCAAAGCGTGCAAAGAATTGCTGTATTTCTTGACCCGAGGCAAATCCCGCCCCCATGACAGCACCTACGTAAGTTGCAGCAACTTGTAATGTTGTTTTCCATTTCATAACACTTCCCTCCTCGCCATCATGCTTATGGCTCGAAAAGGGATCTCATGCATAAAAAGGCTAAGATTTGGGAAATATTTAAATATATATTATTATTACTATTTCTAAATCTACTCATACGTTGACTATACTTTTATAAAAGTCTTAATCTTAGGGGGTAGCATGTGAGTCTATTTTCATTATGGACTGAACCTCAAAAATTAAAAGCCCATGTCGATGATTTTTCCGCCAAGGCCAAACTGGAAAAGCGACTTTCTGATCTCTTCGTTTCTTCGCGTAAGCGTCCCGCCGTAATCCTTTGTATCGGAACCGATCGGTCTACGGGAGACGCGTTAGGTCCTTTGATTGGAACACATCTTTCCCGCCTAAATCTACCTCTATTACATGTCTACGGTACGCTGGATCAACCTGTCCATGCCACTAATTTAATACAAACTATTGAATTCATCCAACAATCATTCGTTGATCCTTTTGTCATTGCAATTGATGCCTGCCTCGGGCGAGTAGATTCTATTGGGTGTATTGTACTCGCTGATGGACCATTGAAACCCGGTGCTGGTGTTCATAAGCAGCTTCCCGAAGTAGGGGAAGCCAATTTGACTGGCATTGTAAATGTAGGCGGATTTATGGAATTCATGGTGTTACAAAATACTCGTCTCAACCTTGTGTGGCGGATGTCAGAGAACATCAGTTCTCTCATAACTCGTTCTTACCTAAAAATAAGTTGTGAATAATGCGTTATATTTTCTGTCCTTGCATAGCTTTCGCTATTACTTCGATTTCTTCGTTGCTTAATGAATAAGTCGACTGCCCTCCGTTAACTGGTTTGGCGTATACTCTGGATTCCTCACGGCTATGAATAGCACTGAGTACAACACCGCTCCCCTCTTGATTCAAGAACGCTAACGCAAAACTTAAATCGCTCCCCATATTCTCAAAGGCACTAAAACGCAGCATTTCCGCATGATCAACACTGGCACGCAACTTCATTTCTATTTGCGCAAGTCTCTCTTTGCATGCTTTAATTTCCTGATCCTGTGCAGACATTTTCTGAATATATTCTTTAAGCAGTGGTTCTAGTCGATCCCCTGAACTAAATGTTTGCAAAGTTTCATAAGAAGTTTCGAAGCGTTTCATGCGCCGGAAAAGTGCTAATATGACGAAGAAGGAGATAATTAATAGTAGGGTTATAGTACAAATGCTCCACCAAATCAAAGGCATAATCTTCACTAAGCTTGTCACCTGTTTCTCCTCCCTTATTCTGATACCCTTATTCTGATACCCTTATTCTAATCCTTCATGATTATACACTATTTTCTGGTTTTACATACCTAAATGAAGTTTAGCAAAAAGGATAGTGATCGGAACTGCTATAAAGATTGCTGGGAGTAAATTACCAACTTTAATTTCTTTCATTTCAAGAATATTAAATCCTATTCCTAAGATTAGTAACCCCCCCGTTGCGCCCATCTCAGTGATAACTTGAGTAGAAAGGAGTCCTTGGAGCAGACCTGCTGTCATGGTGATGGACCCTTGATAAAGAAACACTGGGAGTGCTGATACCACTACACCGATCCCCATCGAAGAGGCAAAGACTATCGCTGATATGCCATCTAACATTGATTTTGCAAATAGTATATTATAGTTTCCTCTCAACCCGCTCTCAAGTGAACCCATGATAGCCATAGCTCCGACACAATAGATCAAACTTGCTGTTACAAATGCTTTAGTAAATCCTGTCACTTGACCATTTCTCGCAAATTTACGTTCTAACCACTGCCCGAAATGTTGCAAACGTAGTTCTATATCTATCCATTCGCCTATTACACCACCTAATACTAAACTTGCAATCACAATCAATGGATTTTTTGTTTGCAACGCCATACTTCCCCCTATCAATAAGACGGCTAGTCCAATTCCCTGAATAACTGTATTTTTCATTTTTTCGGGCAAAGCTTGTCCAAATAGAAGCCCCAACAATCCCCCTATAACGATTGCTACTGTATTCACAATGGTTCCTAACATTCAACTTACCACCTTCTAACAGGTCTTGTCTTTTGACCTCTTTTTCACCTTTTAATATTAATGTTCCACGTGGAACACATAAAAATAACAATAAATATAACTTGGATGTTCCACGTGGAACATCCAAGTTATATTTAATCAATTTGGACGTTCCACAATTCAAGGAGACGATTTAACTCCTCTTCCGAAAAATATTGAATTTCGATTTTACCACGTTTAGAATTCCCTTTTAAGTGGACTTTAGTCTGAAAAGTATTCTGTAAGCGTTCTTCTACATTATGAAGAAGCGAGGAATACTCACGGGTGGGTTTACTTTTTTCGGGTTTTTCAGAAAGTCTGTTGACGAGATCTTCAGTCTCTCGAACAGATAATTGCTCTTTAGCTGCTTTTTGCGCTGTTAAAACTTGTAATGAGGTATCTTTCATACCAAGTAACACCTTAGCATGACCTAAAGAGATCTTCTCCTCTCTAAGTAACTCGAGAACTACCTCAGGTAATAAGATTACCCTAAGAAGATTAGCTACTGTCGTACGGGCTTTTCCGACACGCTGAGCAACCAGCTCTTGGGTTAATCCGTAGTCTTCAATAAGTCGATAATAAGCCTTCCCTTCTTCAAGAGGAGATAAATCTGCCCTTTGTATATTTTCCACAAGTGCTCTTTCAGCCATTTCAAGGTCACTACATAGTTGAACAATACTATTAATTTTTGAAAATCCAGCTATCTTTGCTGCACGCAACCGTCGTTCTCCTGCAATAATATAATAACGCTCTCCTACAGGTCTAACTAATATAGGTTGCAGTAAACCGTGTTCGCGTAACGAATCAGCTAGATCATTCAACGCTTGGGTATCAAATTCTCTTCTAGGTTGATCTGGGTTCGGTTCAATATCCGAAATGTCTATTTCTTTGATGCTAGGGTTATCACTCAACTCATCAGACAATAACGCCTGAAGTCCTCGCCCTAGTCCCTTTTTAGACACGTTCTAAAACCTCCTTAGCTAATTCACGATAAACTTCAGCTCCTCGTGAACGTGTATCGTAAGAGTTAATTGGTTTTCCATGACTTGGGGCTTCACTTAAACGAACATTGCGGGAAATTATAGTCTTGAATACCTTTTGTGGAAAATATTTTTTGACCTCATCAACTACTTGAATCGCCAAATTAGTACGCGCATCAAACATAGTTAGAAGAGCCCCTAAAACATTGAGGTTGGGATTGAGATGTTTTCGAACTCTATCCAAGGTGCTCATCAATAGTGTTAACCCCTCAAGCGCATAATACTCGCATTGAATTGGTATTAAAACATCAGTTGCAGCTGTCAAAGCATTTAAGGTAAGGAGGCCGAGTGAAGGAGGACAGTCTATGAAAATAAAGTCATAATTATCTTTGATATTATCTAAAGCAATTCTCAATTTGCCTTCACGTGAAATCTGCGCGACTAATTCAATTTCTGCACCTGCAAGCTGAATACGAGCAGGAACAACCTTAAGATTTTTTTGTTCGGTCTTCTGAATCACTTGTTCAAGCGGAATATCGTTGATTAGGACGTCATAAATACAACGAGTTAGCTTATGTTTTAGGAGCCCCATACCACTGGTAGCATTTCCCTGCGGGTCCAAATCCACAAGTA
>OMOF01000122.1:5971-7558 GCA_900290375.1 Candidatus Desulfosporosinus infrequens | reverse complement strand
AATGTCACGGCGATGTGAAACCGTGCGTGTTTGGCGAAGGTGTAGGTGCATACGATGGTATCGGCGAATTTGCCCTTGGGTATATGTTTCACGGCTTTACTTATGCGGACGAAGCTATCCGCGAAGCCGACAAGGGGCATATGAGTGTGCGTTTCCATCATGTCATCATGCACAAAGGTATTATTAAATTCCCGTCCCCCGAAGAAATTCCAGGCGAAGATAAGCGTATCCTACACGAAATGCCTATCAAACCATTTGGAAAAGAGTATGAGAATTTTATAGGACTCGAAGAATTCTCGGACGAGGAGGTGGGCGAATGAGTTGGGTATCTTCTTTGTGTGCTTTATTCGATGCAAATGCGTGGCGAGCGGGCGAAGTTGAGATGTGGAACGGAAAACAATTGGTGCTGCTTCCTGTAAGCCACACAACGGTCAAGGCTCGTATTGAGATTACATTAGCCCAAGACGGAACATTCATTGACGCACGCGTACTGGGGAAAAAAGAAGCATCTGATACAATTACGCCGGCGACAGAAGATTCCATGTCGCGCACAAGCACCGCAATTTACCCACACCCATTGTTTGATAGTCTAAAATATGTCGCAGGAGATTTTCTAGATTGTGTAAATATCGAATTTGACTCAAAAAAAGAGATAGAAAAGGCAACAGAACATATTGCCGACTGTTTTCCTAAATACATTAGTTTTCTAAAGGAATGGTGCGAATCGGATTTCTCACATCCGAAAGTCCGCGCCGTATACAACTATGTATCAATCAAATCGCTATTGCGCGACTTGATTGATTTTGGCGGCATTGTCGATACTAATAAAAATGGTCGTGTTTCAAGCAAGCAGAAAATCAATGGCGAAGAACTGAAAAAGGCAGTAGTTCGTTTTCGCGTTAGGGCAAATGAGA
This sequence comes from Candidatus Desulfosporosinus infrequens, assembly GCA_900290375.1. Classification (GTDB taxonomy): domain Bacteria; phylum Bacillota; class Desulfitobacteriia; order Desulfitobacteriales; family Desulfitobacteriaceae; genus Desulfosporosinus; species Desulfosporosinus infrequens. The sequence goes on along the minus strand of OMOF01000122.1, from coordinate 6,644 downwards.
CTACCGCACCTACAGACATACTGAATGATTCGATGAATGCAACGGACAGCGCAATTTGGCTCGACAAGACGGTGCAACAAAGCTATATTGATTTCTATTCGTCATGTTCAGTCAATCAAGACTTATGCTATCTGAGCGGAAAAAAAATGAGAACTGCCAGTTTACATCCGAAGAAAATCCGTTCTGACGGTGATGGAGCAAAACTGTTCTCCTCCAATGATGCTGAAAATTTCTCATATCGTGGACGCTTTAACACCAAAGACAAGAATACGGGTCACAACGAAGCCATGTCCATTGGCTACGAAACCTCACAAAAAATTCACAATGCACTCAAGTGGATTGTTCGACGGCAGGGATATACGAGAGACGGGGTATGCATCGTAACATGGGAAAGTGCATTGAACGATATGCCGAATTACTATGACAGCACAGCAAGCATGCTTGGCTCGCAATCAGATAGCATTGAAGAAGCTGAAATTACTGATGATATGCTGTTCGGCGAGGAGGAAACGGAAACCTCTGAAACCAACTATGCGTATGCCAGAGAATTCAACACTGCAATTGGTGGGTATGCTGCAAAATTGTACGACACCTCAAATATGGTCATTATCGCTCTTGACAGCGCAACCCCTGGTCGACTTGCCATGACCTATTACAAAGAGCTGGAAACTTC
>OMOF01000122.1:0-5961 GCA_900290375.1 Candidatus Desulfosporosinus infrequens | reverse complement strand
GAATATCTCAAGGATAAGAAATACTGTCAATATGTAGGTATGGCTTCTATCAATGAGATTGCGGAAGCCATTTACGGCACTGAGCAGGGCAAAGACACAAATAGCAAACGCCTTGTGTTGAGAACAAACAGTGACAAACAAAACCCAAAGGCACCTATGCTTGTGTTCGCTTTTGACCGTCTGCGTCCGTGTATTATAGACGGTGCCGTGATTCCGCACGATATGGTTCGAGCCGCTGTTCAAAAGGCATCTAACCCACTGGCTTATGAAAAAGAGTTCAATTATCAATGTGTGCTTCACATCGCGTGTTCTTTGCTGAAACGGCATTACTGGGAAAAAGGAGTGATTTTTGATATGGAGCTTGACAAAAACTGCCCAGACAGAAGCTATCTTTATGGACGATTGCTGGCAATCGCGGAAAAGGTTGAACGTAGTACTTATGAGAAGGGTGAAACCCGCACCACAAATGCAGAGCGGTATATGCAGCAGTTTTCGCGAACACCGTTCCGTACATGGGGAATAATCCGAAAAAGTACACAAATCTACCTTATGCAGCTTAAGCCTGGCAGTCGAGAGTTTTATAAAAACCTGTATGGCCAAATCGCAGGTCTGTTTGCAGAAGGCGATTTTGAAGCAAAGGCTACACTGAATGGCAAATACCTTCTTGGCTATGATTGCCAGCGCGCATCGTTAAAATCTCGAAAGACTGATGGGGCAAATGCCACTAGTGAGGACGAAAATGAAAATATTGAAACGGAGGAAAAATAAATGGCTATTCTGCAAAACAAAATCGACTTTATCGCAATTATCTCGGTGACACGCGCTAACATCAACGGAGACCCTCTTAATGGCAACCGCCCTCGTGAGGATTATAATGGTTACGGTATTTTCTCCGATGTTGCAATTAAACGAAAAATCCGCAATAGGCTTCAAGACATGGGAGAGTGTATTTTTGTACAGTCTGATAGGCGGGAAAACGATATGGATTTTGATAACTCGCTAAAAAATAATTACCACAGTCTAAAGGACCGAGCTGCTGGGGAACCTAGACTTGCAGAGGAAATCAAGAAAGGAAAGAAAGCCGACGCCGACCTGTTTGCAAAAGTCGCCTGTGAAAAATGGATTGATGTCCGGTCTTTCGGGCAGGTATTCGCATTCAAGAAGCCGAGCACCAAAGAAAAAGATAACGATGACGAAAGCGGCAAGTTGTCCGTTGGAGTTCGTGGACCTGTTTCTATTCAACAGGCAATTAGCGTGAACCCTATCGACATTATAGATATGCGAATAACCAAAAGCGTAAATGCAGAATCCGGCAAGGACGGCAAGGCATCCGACACGATGGGCATGAAACATTATGTCGACTTCGGATTATATGTTATTCGCGGAAGTATCAGTTGTCAGCTTGCCGAAAAAACCGGATTCACGGACGAAGACTCTGAGAAGATCAAGAAGGCGCTTTGCGAACTATTTGAAAATGATGAGTCATCCGCACGACAGGCAGGAACTTGTGAAGTGTGCAGAGTTTATTGGTGGAAACATCCTGAAAAGACCCCGAAAGAAACCTCAGCGGCTATTTATCGTTCTTTACACATCACATCAAAAACAGACACGCCTCATTCGTTTGCAGATTATGACATTGCGGTTAATAAAACAGCCTGTGCGCCAGAGATAATCGAATTGATGTAACATCCTGCACTGCTTGGTATATTGAGCATCTGAATGCTCTTGGCAGTTGCCCGGATTATCTCCTTTTTGAAGCACTTACACCAAAGCGTATTGGCGATACGACCATTGCGTCTACGACTTGGGCTGACTATGAGGACAAGACAGACCTTCCGAAGGAATTGATAGGTAAGGTAAGCGCCCTAACCGACCTGATGCTATGATGATTTACTACGCACACAGTAAAAAGGGAAATATCCCCGAACAGGAATACTCGACACATATTTGTGGTGTAAGTTCACTTGCCCGCGAATATGCACGAGATATGGTCAGCTATTCGAAATACGACAAAGCACTGCTATCGCAAGCGGTAGAAAAAGCATCTGCTTATCACGATATGGGCAAGTTAAATAAAGACAACCAAGCTGTGCTGTCAGGGAAAATATCATCAAAGTCTCTTCCACAAAATCATGTCGATGCGGGAGCGGCTCATTTTTTGAATGACAAGCACTTTTCCGCAGTCTCTGCCGCTGCGATACAGGCTCATCACATTGGTTTCCCGGATTTTTCTGCTGAAATGAATAAGGGCGATGCAATCTTTCGGGATGTTTCTATTGCTTCTGATGTAGATAAAGAGTTACCGGAATTAGAAGCAATTCATGATAACCTCATAGAAAGCCACTTCAAATACGGCGAGGAAGAGATCAAAGGAAATCAATCGGTTTTCTTTCGGATGCTCTTATCGTGCATCGCTGATGCTGATCACACCAATACCGCTATCAATTACCATAAATATCCAGATAATGCAGAAGCCATTCCGTTGCGTCCGGCCAAGCGACTTGAGCAATTAGACCATCGTGTTGCTGAGTTACAGCTTAAAGGGGCCAATGACGAAAGAAATGCGCTACGAAATGAAATGTATCATGCGTGTCGAGATGTAGATATTGATTCCGGTATAAGTTCTTGTGATAGCCCGGTAGGCTCCGGAAAGACAACGGCAGTCATGGCTCATTTGCTTGCACAAGCGGAAAAGCGCAAACTACGGCGTATCTTTGTAGTACTGCCATTTACTAATATCATTAAACAATCAGTTGAGACCTATCGAGATATGCTCGTTTTGCCGGGTGAAAACGCTGATGAGGTTGTTGCGGAGCTACACCACCGCGCAGACTTTGAAAGTGAAGATACAAGATACCTAACTGCACTTTGGCGCGCACCAATTATTGTGACAACTGCTGTCGCTTTTTTTGAAACACTTGCATCGAATTCCACCGCAACGCTGCGTCGCTTACACGAATTGCCCGGAAGTGCCATATTCGTGGATGAGGCTCATGCTGCTTTGCCTGCCAGCCTTCTGCCGATTGCTTGGAAGTGGATCAATATTTATGCCACAGAGTGGAGTTGCTATTGGGTACTGGCATCTGGTTCGCTTAATCGGTTTTGGACAATCCCTGAAATAACTGACGCAAACNNAATCATCGATGACGAACTACGTAGCCGACTGTCGGTTTATGAAAACCGTAGGATTTCCTATCATAGCGATTTATGCCCAAAAGGCACAGCGGAGCTTGCTGACTGGATTGTTGGTTTTCCTGGCCCGCGACTGGTCATAATGAACACCGTTCAAAGCGCCGCTGTATTTGCAGACTATTTTGCGGAGAACTTTGGACAAGAACGTGTAGAACACTTATCTACTGCGTTAACTTCAAATGATCGTGACGATACACTACGACGAGTAATTAAGCGTTTGAAAAATAAAGAAGATACCGACTGGAATCTCGTTGCAACATCATGTGTTGAAGCCGGTGTAAACCTATCTTTCAGAAATGGATTTCGGGAGCTCGGTTCACTTATGTCGCTATTGCAAGCTTCGGGTCGTGTAAACCGAGAAGGCATTTATGGAGATTCAGAAATGTGGACATTCTGCATCTTGGAAGACGGAATGCTAAAGCTTAATCCGGGTTTGAAACAATCCGCAGCCGTTCTTAAAGGGTATTTTGAGAGAAATAGAACAATTGCGCCAGAGTTAAGCACGCAATCCATTTCTGATGAAATCGCGCTATATGGACTATCGGGAAAACATAAAAAGCTGATTTCCGCCGAAGAAGTGCAGAATTTTCCAAAGGTAGAACATGACTTCAAGGTAATTGACACCGATACGCGTCTTGTCGTTGTTGATTCTACTGTAACAGATCGCTTGCAATATGGAAAAGTCGATTGGCGCGAGCTGCAAAAAGTCTCAGTTCAAATAGCCAAATATAAGTTGGACGAACTGAGAACGCCTATGATAGTGGATAAGATATATAGATGGAATCTTGACTACGATGATTTTCTCGGCTACATGGCTGGCATTGTGAAATTGAAGAAGTACAGCGGTGGAGCCATCATAATTTAATTGGTCATAAGTTGAAAATAAACATGCAATTCACCTGCGTTGTGTGCTCGTTTTAGCGCTGAGTTAATTCCTTCGATCTCGGTTCGATTACTGGTGAATTCATTCAGTTCTTCCTGATTTGTTATTTTCATACGATTTTCTTCTGTCAATATAATGTCCCCCTTCATTCGGACAGCTAAAAACACTCTGTCCAAGTGAGGGGGGATGTTGACATTGTATATTTTCCCAAAAGTCAATGCGCCAATGAATCACTCAACTTTCCTACAAATTGCACAAACCCAAATATTCTTTCTACTAGGACCTTAGTCGTCGAATCTATACCCTTCACCAAAGGCTCCATCTTGCGCCAACGGAGTTCAGAACCATAGGAATGCCTGAACATATGACGAAACCGCCGGTATTCATCTAATTCCTCTGCTAATTCACGAGAGATAATACTTGGCCGAATATCAGGAATCTCTAAAGTCATTGAGCGTAACAACTCCCGATGGTAATCTCCGCCGGAAGTCAGACCTCCATCAAAAACTCTGGAAATCCGCTCAAAAACAGATTCAATACCAGTATAATAATGATGTAAATACCCAGCACAGGCCATTAAATCAGCCCCCCTTACTGGCCCCTGCATATTTTCCAAAACTTGAGCTATTTCATTAATGTAACCAGCAATTTTTTGGACTGAATCCAAATCATCCTTAATATCAACAATAAGTCGTTTATACTGCACCCGTTTCTTCTCTTCACTCGTCATATCCTCACCCCATCTCTCACAATACGTTCCTGCATAGATTCCTGAGCAAATTCGAACTGTATAAAATCCAGAGGAATAGGTTCTACAATATCTTCAGCAATCCGATACGCCTTAAAATAATTCTCCTCCATTAATCCTTTTACAGCTATGTCAATATCAGACTCTAGCTCAAACATATCTGTCGTCAGTGAGCCAAAAAGATAAACCTCTATATTCGGAAATGAATCTCGAAGGGCCTTAGCAACTTTCTCCGCTTTCTCGTAGGCTTCCTTATAGAAATCTAAGCGTCTTTGTTCGTCAACCTTAATTTTGAGTTTATTCCCTGCGACATATGAAGATATATCCATAGCCCCCATAGTCCTTACCTCCATATCTATTTCCTATAAATACCATACCATAACTAGTGCACACGGACAATAGGTTACTTGTGGTTTATAGGTACCTACCTCATTTAAACAAAATGTATTTGCGATGAAAGGCAAGATAGGACTATTTCTCCTAAAAAATCAAAAACACTCCAGAAAATTTCTGAAGTGTTTCCATGTATCTGTCGATTTTCTGCTCGGTAATGACAGAGCCTTTGTTATTCAATCCTTTATTTCCCTATCTCCTCAATCAACGCCTTAAAGCCCGGCAGCGCCTTCTCAATCGTCTTATAAGCAACACAATAGGCAATTCGAACATACCCGGGACAGCCGAAGGCAACGCCTGAAACGATGAGAATATTTTTCTGTTTAGCCAGATTGCAGAACTCTACTTCATTCTCAATCGGCGTTTTCACAAATAGGTAAAAAGCTCCTTCGGGTTTAATACACTCATACCCGTAAGAGACAAGCCCATTATACAGAAGTTCACGATTCTTGTTGTAAGTATCAAGATCCACCTTGGCATCTAAACACTTGGCAACGACACGCTGGAATAACGACGGTGCATTGACGAAACCCAGAATACGATTGGCAATATTGGCGGCAGAAATAATATTTTCCGAATCAGCGGCCTCATCTGGAATCACTAAATAACCTATTCTTTCGCCGGCTAACGAAAGGGATTTGCTGAACGAGTAGCCGATAATCGTGTTGGCATAATATTTTGAGAGATAGGGCACTTCTGTATTGTCATAGGCTAATTCTCGATAGGGTTCATCAGAAATGATATA
>OMOF01000787.1 GCA_900290375.1 Candidatus Desulfosporosinus infrequens | reverse complement strand
TATATGCTGATACAGGTGGTTCATTTGTTCCACAAAATATTATTGCTGGTGGTGGTGGCCCTGCTTTTGGTACTTCAATTATTCTAGTAACTAGTAAAGCACAACTAAAAGAAGGTGATGATGTTGTTGGTGCTATTGTTACTGTAAAGTCAGAAAAGAACAGATTTGCAAAAGAGAAATCTAAAATCAAATTTGCTATTGACTTCGATAAAGGTGGTATTCAAAAATACAGTGGACTTCTTGAATTTGCTGTTGATGAAGGTATCCTAGTTCCTGATAGTAAGATTCCAAAAAATGGTGATATTTCAAAGATTCGTAAATTCCAATATAAAGGTACTGAACTTTCAAAAAAAGAAATCAATGCTGAATTTTGGGAAAAATGTTTAGTTGATGGTCTAGCTGATCTTTTGAGAAATAAGTTTAAATATCAAGCAGCTACAGATAGTCTAACTGATTTGGACGATGAAGAACCAACAACTGAAGAAAATTAATTGACAAAAAAATTCATTTGAACTATCCTTTTGGTAAAGATGTTAAAAAAACCAAAGGATGGTACAAATGAAAAAAGTAATGTTGGCTGTGGCAATGCTCCTGGTAGCTTCTGTTGCGAATGCTGAAGAAATCAATGTTTCAGTTCCAGTGACACCTGTTGTAGAAACACCTGCTGTAAAACAAGATGTTAAACTTGATTTGAAACAGCCAATGTTCGACAAAATGAGTAATGTTGATCTTGGTATGGAAGCAGCTTATATGGTTGTTTCCACAATGGATTGGGCGCAGACACGAAATATGGCTCAACGTCATTACACATGGAATGTTAATGGTGAACAACGTTTCTACCATGAATCAAATCCAGTGTTGGGAAATCACCCTTCCAAAACAAAGATTGACTTGTATTTTGTGTCAACTGACATTCTTCATTATGCTGTAGCAAAAGTGATACCTGCTGGCCGTTGGCGTTCACTTTGGCAAGGTCTGACTGTGACAGCAGAAGCATATTGTGTCATGACCAATTTCCAAAAAGATATAGATTTCTAAAAAAAAATAAATTGACATTAAAATC
>OMOF01000130.1 GCA_900290375.1 Candidatus Desulfosporosinus infrequens | reverse complement strand
CAATTTTAAACGACTTTAAAGGTTGTTCAGCCTCTAATGTATAGAGAAGCCTGCCCCCAAGATAGTTAAGTGGAGCATCTTCACAAACAGAAAAGTCAAGTTCTTTATCCAAATAATCTTTATTTCCAAGCAATTCAAAAGGTTTATCACGTAGAGTTTCAAATGGAGACAGATAATGAGAAGATCGATCAGCATCTATAGCAACTTTTCCGGCCGCAAGAACTTTTAACCAACCAACTGTAATTTTTTGCAAATTTTGCCAACCGTTGCGGCGAGGATAGTGAGCTAAAGCAACACCTTCTATAATCTGTGGTTCTATAAAACTTCCGCCTAAAGAAGCTGAATGATTTCCTGCGCCAACAGTTAATTCGCCTCCAAGATTTCCATTGATGCAGATCTTATAAACGTTCGTTGGAGAAGACTGGCGCCATCGTAAACGCAATGGAACAATCGGTTCTTCGGCATTATCTTTAATAGTTTGGCCATAATGTAGAAGCGGAATAGACAAGACACTCCCATCTAAATGCACAGATAATTTGGTTTTATCTTTAGTATCTATGAATTCATCAGCATCAAGAAATATCACCCAGTCTGCTTGAAAAACTTGCCTGGAAATTTGGTACATCCTCGTATTTGTTAATACCTCGTCAAAAGTTAGACTTTGACTCTGAAAAACAGAGAGAGGTATACCTTCATCTTTTAAAGATTGTAAAATCTCTAGTGTCCTGTCTGTACTGCAGTTATCAAGAAATATCATATGGTTCAGATGATAAATGTTGTGCCTTACGAAAGCCTCAACAATATCATCCTCATTAAAAATGCGAGTAACTGAAATAGTACGCATTGTAGTGCTTCTCCATAATTCCGTGTTTTACTTTTGTAAAAAATCACGAGTGATTCGTCAGAATGAAATCCATGCTTGCAACTGATCTTCGATACAGAAATCAGGCGCAAATCACACCCTGACCCGTTCGACCTCATTAAGGTTGATTCCATCGTGGCGCCGGTCATAGAGCTGGGTGGTGCGGGTGCTTGCATGGTTGGCCATGGCCGTAGCATTCTCCAATGTACCGCCATTCTTAAGATAGGCGGTGAGCCCTGTACTATG
>OMOF01000662.1 GCA_900290375.1 Candidatus Desulfosporosinus infrequens | reverse complement strand
GGCTTTTTAACCAATCGGAGGCTTCACATGATCGTGTCTGGGGAAACTTTGGGGCTTTTACTGTATTACTGCTTGTCGTGTCGGCAAAAACGGCAGTTACCGATAAAAGTGTAATAGCAGTAGCTATCGCAATTATTTTTATTGTCGATTTTCTTAGCATTTTAATAACCCCCCTTTCCGATTTAGAGAAGTGGTAAATAAAACCAAAAAATTAACCATTCATTCCCTCTTCATAATACTCAAGAAGATACACATCATCCAGACAAGCAACCATTTTTATACCTTCCCGATAATTTAGATGATAACAAAAAAAAATGCCATTACTATGACACTTTTCTTTCATTGAGGAGGTATTTTTTTCTGATTATACCCTGCAATATGCTCAGATCAGTAGGAAGCCCAAAACTGCGGAATGTTTATATATGACGCAAGTATTGTTAATTCCCCATTCCCATCCTCGTCTAGAATCAACATAATTAAAGCGTTAGTCACTTTATTCAAATTTATGAACACTGAGGCAAGGATCGTTCTTTAAGACATAATATCTTTTTTCCTGGTCGATTATATTGGCTGCTTTCAACTCATTAAGTGCATGAATGACCATCACACGTGAGGAGCCGATCATATCGGCAAGTTCTTGCTGGGTAATTTTCAGATCGATCAACGTCAAGGTCGTTCTTTTCTGCCCATATTGTTCGGCAAGACGATAAAAGAGTCGCATTAATCTTTCCTTAACTGTTCCTCCAGCTTCCTTTCCTGAATTCAGGATGTTTTCATAACGTTTTTGCCCTAAGTAGCCAATAATCCTCAAAGCAAACGAGGGATCTTGCTTGATCAACGACTCAAATTGTATTTTGCTGAAGCAGCAGATGCATACCTCTTCCATGGCTATAGCACTTGAATGCGCAGTTTGTTCCTGATATAAGGACAATTCACCCAGGACTTCACCGGGACCGCAGACATCTAGAATTGTTTCATGTCCACCTTCGTCATTTTGGACAAGTTTCAGCTTTCCTGCTTTTATTAGGTATATGGTACTTGTCGTCTCTCCTTGATGGAAAAGATAG
>OMOF01000243.1 GCA_900290375.1 Candidatus Desulfosporosinus infrequens | reverse complement strand
TGAAGAAATTACTCATTGTTGATGATGCTGCTTTTATGCGAATGTCCATTCGCAATATGCTTCAGAATTATGAAATAGAAATTATCGGAGAAGCGGCAAATGGGGCGATTGGCGTTGAAATGTATCAGAAATTGCGTCCCGATGTTGTGACGATGGATATTACAATGCCTGAGATGAACGGAATTGAAGCACTTAAGGCCATCAAGGCTTTTGACCCTCAAGCTAAAGTGATCATGGTATCAGCCATGGGACAGGAGGGGATGGTGAAAGAAGCCATAATTAGCGGAGCAAAAACATTTATCGTCAAACCCTTTAAGGAAGAATTCTTCTATCAAACAATTTGTAAAGTGTTAGGTATATAAAGAGACTTCAAGTCAGAAGGGGGTGAATGAATTGTCTGAGCAGTATGTCAATGAACCGATGCTGGATCTTTTTATATTTGAGTCAATGCAACTGATTGAACAAATGGAACTCTTGATTATTGCCAATGAAAAATCTACGACTTATGCGTCCGAAGCTATCAACGAGATTTTCCGGATTATGCATACAATTAAAGGCTCCTCAGCAATGATGCTTTTTAACAATATTACAACTCTGGCCCATTCTATGGAAGATCTGTTTTTCGTCCTGAGAGAGGACAAGCCCCCGAATGTCGACTATTCTGAGTTGTCAGATTTAGTACTCGAAGGACTTGACTTCATCAAAGTGGAAATCCATAAGATTAGAAATGGCGATGAAGCAGATGGAGATGCTTCTGAGTTAATTACAAGTTTGAGAGTCTTTCATAACACGATCAAAGGTCAGGATGTCAAGACTAGCGATCTGAATTCAGCGCAAGGAACGGTTGCTCCTGAAACCCGTCCGCAGGAGAAGCAGCACTATTACATAAGTAAAGTAAGAAGCGAAACGACGTCCCTGAGGAATACATTCCAGGCTACCTTGAGTTTCGAACAAGATTGTGGAATGGAAAACTTGCGAGCCTTTGGAGTGGTTAACGAGCTGAGAGAGCTCGTAGAAGAGTATTACCATATACCAGAGGATCTAGATCATGAGGATAGTGCCAGAGTTATTGCTGAGCAAGGGTTTACCCTGTTTATAAAAACAGATCATTCTTTGGAAGAAATCCATAGAGTTCTGATCCAGACGATCTCTTTAAGGGATCTGCAATTGATCCAGGGAGAAAATAGCGAACTGTTCAATGATCTTAAGGAAAGAGAAATTTTGCTGGAAGACAGCCCTGTGAAGGTTCCTACTGCGTTTCGGGACAAAGTAGTCAACGAACCTGAAGAAAAAGAAATTCAAGCTTCGGCAATTCAGCAAAGCATCATTAGTGTCAGTGTCGCCAAGTTAGACCAGCTTATGGATTTAGTGGGAGAAATGGTGATCGCCGAAGCAATGGTGACTCAAAACCCTGACCTCAAAGGCTTAGAACTCAATAACTTTGAAAAGGCTGCTCGACAACTGAGAAAAATCACTAGTGAACTACAAGATACTGTCATGTCTGTGCGCATGGTCCCTTTAACGGGTACGTTCCAGAAGATGAATCGGACACTGCGGGATATGTGTAAAAAACTCAACAAGGAAGTTCAGTTGCAGTTGATTGGTCAGGAGACTGAGGTTGATAAGAATATTATTGAACATATTTCAGATCCCTTGATGCATCTCATTCGCAATTCGATTGATCATGGCATAGAGATGCCTTCAGAACGAGAAACCAGAGGAAAACCTCGTTTAGGAACGATTACCTTAGAGGCTAAAAACGCCGGTGGGGATGTCTTAATCATAATTCGTGATGATGGTGAAGGTTTTAACAAAGATCGCATCTTAGCCAAAGCTCGTGAAAAAGGTCTGCTTCAAGTGCCCGAAGACGAAAT
>OMOF01000446.1 GCA_900290375.1 Candidatus Desulfosporosinus infrequens | reverse complement strand
AGGATTTTAGTATAATTCTTTGCGTCGATGAACATAGGAAGAAATATAATTATCCGGTCCACTTGCAAGACAAGCTTAGTCCTATGATTACTAAAAGAGCTTATAAAATATTCTTAATTTCTGCGGCGCTAATTCTATTATTTACAAAACAAAAAATAAGCGGTCCTTCCCTTTTAGCCAATTCTAAAATCCTCAAAAATTCTGCTACTGTAATTGGCTTGATAATAGGCTATCCGATTTTCCTCTGGGGTTTAAAATATCCTCACCGAACAAGAAGGAATAGTTATGATTTAGTAATTAATACTATAACTTTCACATTGCTACTCTTACAAGAGAGTTTTACTGGTTTATTGTTAATCTTATTTACTAACTACGCAAAGATTATTATGGCTTTGGACTTTACAAGGACAAATCAAATTATTGCCAGAATAGGTAAATTACCAGAAAAAGTTTGGATATTTATTGATGGAAGCGAAATGGCCGTGCCGATAGATACGTTAGAAAACGGTGATATTGTCTTAGTTCGCAACGCCGAAATAATCCCAGTGGACGGCAGAGTAATCGGAGGAGCGGCGGTAGTTGATGAATCCCAAATTAGTGGCCTATCAAAGCCAATCAATAAAGAATCAGGTTCTAGAGTACTTGCTGGTACGGAAGTTTTAGATGGATCGTTAAAGATATTGGTAGAACAAACTGGCTTTCGCACCCAACTAAGCAAACTAACGAGAAGCGCGGTTCATAGAAACAATCATCCAGAAGAGGCAATATTTCGGGATCGGATTGATCGTATGGTCTATTTCTCTCTTATGGCGGGNNTACTAACTGGAAGTGTCAACCGAAGTTTGGCAATCTTACTGGCAGCGTCTCCTGCTGCAGCAGCACTGGCCGTTCCGACTGCTAATGGGGTGGCCGTTGGGAAAGCATTTCAAGAAGGTATTTATGTTAAAAATGGAAATCATTTATGGGATGCTAGTCAAGTTGACACTATGGTTTTAGATAATATACCATCTCTAACCCAGACGAAATCAACTATTCAAGAGATCGTCGTCCTAAATAGAAATTATAGTCAGAGCGATATTCTGAGGATGGCCTCTGAGGTTGAAGGAGAGGAGGGCAATCCGCTAGGAGAGGCAATACGTGAAAGAAGCTATCAAATGTATTGTGGACCTATATTGGCTGGAGGAGAAACTGAATTTATCCCCAAACTGGGAATGCGGGCGAAAATGAAAGGCAAGGAAATATTATTAGGTACTAAAACTTTAATGATACAAGAAGATGTGAAAATCAAGAAAGTAGAAAGTAAAGTTCTTCGGTTTAAACATCTCGGACTTAACCCGATTTACCTTGCAGTTGAAGGAAAACTATGTGGGCTTTTTGGTGTACGCGAAACAATAAAACCAGAAGTAAAAGGAGCGCTAGCACAACTTAGGGCCCTCGGAATCCAGAGAATAATCCTGTTAACGAGAGATGAATCGGAAGCGGCAGAGGTCGTTGCCAATCAATTAGGAATTACAGAATTTCATAGTGGAATGGCGCCAAACAAAAAAGCGGAATTTGTTAGGACTATAACGATGCAAGGTTCGAAGGTAGCTATGCTGGGTGATGGGATTGACGATGTCTTAGCTATGTCGGAAGCAAAAGTCGGCATTGCTTGGGGTAAAAAAGGTGCAGATTCTGCGGCTAAAGTTGCGGGGATTGTAATAACTGCCCAAAATCCTCAAGTACTTGTAGAAACAATGCTTTTAGCCCAAAAAACTAAAGAAGTTGCGAAACAAAATATAAATTTTGCGATTGGTTTAAACGTCATAGGTTTGGGTCTCGGGGCTGGTGGCTTGATTACCCATGTCGGAGCAGCATTTCTCGGGCAGATGGGGACAATAGTTACAGTTTTTAATACTTATTACCAGAAGTGGTTCTAAACAGCTAGACAAGCGTTAGCATATGAGTATACTTATAATTAAGTGACTTATTCTCAGGGCGGGGTTAAAGTCCCCACCGGCGGTATCTTAGTTATACTAGGGAGCCCGCGAGCGCTCTTCGTTGTTGTGAAGAGGTCAGCAGAACTGGTGCAAGGCCAGTGCCGACGGTATAGTCCGGATGAAAGAGGATAAGGTAGTCTGCATGATCTAATTCGCTTCAGTAAATTTGAGGTGAAGTTTATTTGGTTTTTGCTTGCTGTCTGTCTTTGTGCCCTGATTCGAGTAAGTCGACTATAATCTAGGAGGCGTATTACTTTGGATCAAACTTTATTAACTCGATTTGGAAACTCAGTGGAGAGAGTGGAGAAGGCGCTTGATGCGTTGCGTCGAGGACAAGGTGTCTTGGTTACAGATAATGAACAAAGGGAAAATGAAGGAGATATTTTTTTTGCTGCCGAGTCTTTGACAAATAAGCAAATGGCTATGCTCATTCGAGATGGCAGTGGCATTGTCTGCTTGTGCCTACCCGAGGAAAAAGTCAAAGCATTAGGTTTGCCTATGATGGTGGAAAACAATACGAGTAGCTATCAAACTCCCTTTACCATATCGATCGAAGCGGCCAGCGGGGTGACTACTGGCGTATCAGCTGCCGACCGCGTTACAACCGTGAAAGCGGCGATTGCTGATGATGCATGTCCCGACGATCTCCGCCGGCCAGGGCATGTTTTCCCTTTAAGGGCCAAGCCCTTGGGGGTGTTGGAACGTCCAGGACATACTGAAGCGAATGTAGATTTAATGCGGCTTGCTGGATTAAAACCCTATGGAGTGCTGTGTGAACTTACAAATCCTGATGGTACAATGGCCCGTCTGCCGGAAATAGCAGCTTTTGCTGAGAAAAACGATATGACCGTGGTTACGGTAGATGATTTAATTACCTATCGAAAAGCGAGAGAATAAATTATACACCTTAGTAGCAAATCTCATTTACAAATCCACTATACGATCATTGTATCGTAGAGTGGATTTTTTATATCCATTTCTTGGGCATAATAAAAGCATTTTCTTTAATAACGTATTATAATGATTCTGCTGCAGAAACCCCTTGTCATGCTATTAATATCACATTTTATTGTCATCCTGATCCTTCGCTCTCGCTCAGGATGACACCAAAATAATTGCAGTGACTTGATATTTTATATCATTTTAGACTTTCTGCAGGGGAATCATTATAATGAGTATTTGATAGATGTGAATGGAAGAATGTGCCTAAATAAGCAACAGTTGCTGGGAGTAACTAGAAGGGGGTTTTTTAATGCATGGTCAGATAAGAAAAGATATTTCCGCAGGGGTAACCGTGGATATCGTTCTGAAAGCAGATCAAAGAACGGGCAAGTTGACGCGAGGGGTCGTCAAAGATATTTTAACGAACTCACAGATTCATCCACGAGGAATAAAAGTCAGACTAGTCGATGGGCAAATCGGAAGAGTGCAAAATGTCATAAAGTGAAAGACTTTAATTTTTTCACCAATTCCCTAAGGTCGTCAGGAAAGGGGGCCCGAATAACTAGGGGGAGTCCAGTCGCCGGATGTAGAAAAGCATACACTGAGGAATGTAAAGCTTGACGGGAAAGTAACGTGGTATCCCCACCATAAAGGTCATCACCGAGCATGGGGTGTCCGAAGCCTTCACAGTGCACGCGAATTTGGTGAGTACGCCCTGTTTCTAAGATAAACTCGAGAAGAGTGGCCTGGGGATAGCGGTAGAGGACACGGAAAAGTGTCCGGGCTGGCATCCCATCGGGATGGATATTGCGTTTAATAAAGCTATCCGGGGCAAACCCGATGGGGTCATCGATCGTTCCTTCGTTTTCGTGCACAACTCCTTTCACAAAACCGAAGTAACGTTTCAGAATTTGTCCACGCTCCAGTTGCCAAGCGAGTTGTTGATGGGCAAATTGATTTTTAGCTATGACGACGACACCTGAGGTATTGCGATCAATCCTATGAATGGGACGATACAGGCGATGTTCCCCCTGGCGTTCCCAGTAGCCAATGACGGCATTTCCGAGCGTGTTTGTAAGATAACGGTGGGTCGGATGGACTACTTGACCTACTGGTTTGTTCACTGCAAAAAGATATTCGTCTTCATAGAGAATCTTGAGGGGTAGATTTTCTCCTGGAATGTTTGTTTCCTCATCGTCAGAAAAGAGTTGGACGGATAAGGTTTCCCCTTCTTTCCCGCGTGCTGTTAAATAGGTGAAGGTTCCATTAATCCAAACTCGTTCACCCTGCTTTAACCGTTGTAATAATCTGAGTGAGAAATGAAATTTGTGGAGCAAGATAGTTAAATATTTCTGACCGGAGTCCTCTGACTGCAAGCGGTATTCCCATAAAGTATGTTGTGCGTTCATGATGCCTCCTTAGTAATGGTACCCGTTAAAAAATATGCTGTTTGAGATTTCTGCACATAAAAGTGACGATAAAAAGGAAAATTATGAAGTATGAAGAATATAACTCCAAATGTCTTTGTCCGACTTAGAAATGGTAAGGAGGTAATAAAGTGAAAGACCCTAGAATTGAAAAACTTGCGGATTCTTTAATCAATTACTCGATTGCACTTCAACCGGGTGAGAAAATTCTTATTGAAGTGATTGGTCAAGATATTCCTTTAGCTCAAGCTCTTGTTAGTTATGCCTATCAAGCGGGCGGTTTGCCTTTTGTGTCTACAGTTAATCATACCTTACTGCGCGATCTTTTGAAAGAATTCACTGTGGAGCAGGCGGAGGCCATGACACGCTGGGATCTTGCCCGGATGAAAGAAATGCAGGCTTATATCGGAATTCGAGCAGGAGAAAATGCGAGTGAATGGGCAGATGTTCCTAGCGAAGCTATGAAAATTTATGCGTCTCACTACCAAAAGCCGGTGCATTCGGAACAACGCGTCCCTCATACCCGGTGGTGCGTGTTAAGATATCCGAATGCTTCAATGGCTCAGTTAGGTAATATGAGTATTGAAGGGTTTGAGAATTTTTACTTTGATGTTTGCAATTTGGACTATGCTAAGATGTCACGTGCCATGGAGCCGCTGAAAGTGCTGATGGAGAAAACTGACCAAGTACAGATCCTTGGACCAGGAACGGATTTGGTCTTCTCTATCAAAGGGATGCCGGCCATCAAATGTGATGGACACGTCAATATACCAGACGGAGAAATCTTTTCAGCACCACGCAAAGGATCGGTCAATGGAAGGATCAGTTATAACACGCCATCGCTTTACCAAGGGTTTACTTATGAAAACATCGTTCTGGAATTTAAGGATGGCAAGATCGTTAAAGCGACTTCGAACGATACGGAACGGATTGAGAGCATCTTTAATACCGACGATGGAGCGCGTTACGTCGGAGAATTTGCCATTGGGGTCAATCCATATATTCACACCCCCATGAAAGACACACTTTTTGATGAGAAAATCGATGGAAGTTTCCATTTTACACCAGGATCCTGTTATGATGATTGTAGCAATGGCAATAAATCGGCCATCCACTGGGATTTGGTGTGTATCCAAAGACCCGACTATGGCGGCGGTAAAATTTACTTTGATGGAATGTTGGTTCGAAAAGATGGACTTTTTGTTTTACCAGAACTTGAGGCTTTGAACCCAGAGAACCTGAAGTCCTGAATCTAAAGATTCGTCAATTACATACTCGTTGGGAAGCAAGTAAGAGAGATGAGGAGTCGATTACAAAAGGTAATGAAAGGTAAACGATTGCGTTTGGTCTATAATCCTAATGCTGGTCGATGTAAATTAACTGGCCAACTGGATACCGCGATTCGCATTTTTCAAGAAAGCGGTTATGAGGTATGTGTACACCGGGCAAGTTCTTCCGCGGATATTGAACAGGTCGCTTCTTTGAGTACAGATGTGGAGTTGATGGTAATAGCCGGGGGAGATGGTAGTATTCATCAGGCGGTCAATGGCTTGCTAAATATTTTGCCTAAGCTACGCCCAGTACTGGGTATTCTGCCTGTGGGAACAGCGAATGATTTTGCCTATGCGTTGCATTTGCCCAAAAGCATCCCTGAAGCGTGTAAAGTCATTGCCAAGGGAAAAGCATTTGAAATTGATACAGCTATGGTTAATGATCGCTATTTCGTTAATGTGGCAAGTGCGGGACTCTTAACTGATGTTTCTCAAAAAGTCGATACCCGCGTCAAAAATACGCTTGGGCAATTAGCTTACTTTCTGAAAGGTATTGAAACACTTCCTTCCTTCCGACCCTTTTCGATTGAGTTTGAGCAGGACGGAAAACGATATATTGAAGAAGTGATCTTATTTATAGTCGCCAACGGTCTCTCGGTGGGAGGGCTCAGGCAACTTGTGCCCAAAGCTTCTCTGACTGACGGAAAACTAGACGTTTTAATGGTTCCCTCAACAGGGTGGCCCGAGACTATACGTTTGCTGTTAAACGTCTTGCGTGGGGAAAAAGTTGAGACTGAAAAAATGATGGAATTTCAAACTTCTGACCTAATAGTACACACGGATCGACCGCTTAATTCAGATCTTGATGGAGAATGTGGACCGGAAAGTCCATGGCATTTTAAAATAGGTCCGAAAATTTTAGCGCTCTGTTAAATATAAAGTAAATGAGAGTATTAAAGAACGAAGGGATATAATGATCGGCACACCGTTTCAACAAGAGATTCTGAAAAGACTCAGTGAGCTTGGACCGGTCTATATTGTGGGTGGCGCTGTACGTGATGCACACTTAGGGATTCCCAGTAAAGATGTGGATGCAGTTATGTCACTTTCCCTCCCAGAGATTAAAATAAAGTTGTCTGAAGGTGGTTTTACCCCTCATCTGATGGGGGCGCACCAGCAGACGGTCAGTTTATTTCGGGGGACAGAACGAGTAGATATCTCGGGTTTTTCCGGAGAGGTCGAAACGGATGCCCTCCGGAGGGATTTTACTGTAAACGCAATTTATCAAGATGTTCGCACTGGCGAGATCAAAGATCCGTTAAACGGGCTTCACGACTTGCGTGCCAAACGAATTAAAGCGTGCGGGTGTGCAGCAGATCGTTTTAAAGAAGATCCGCTCCGAATTTTGCGTCTTATCCGGCTAGCAACTCGTTATAGCTTTGAAATCGAGACTGGGACTTGGCGGTCTGCGGTTGATCATGTCCCTGAAATCCGTCAGGTCGCTTTGGAGCGAATTACAGAGGAATTGGGACGAATTCTTATTTTGGCTGAGGTTGACAAAGCCTTAGGGCTCCTAGATGACTTGGGGTACTTTCAAATTTACATCCCAGAACTGGCTAGACTTAAAGGACTGAAACAAAATCGCTACCACACAAAAGATGCTTGGGAACATACCCGACAAGTCGTAAAGAATACGCCTTCCCGAGTTTTGTTACGTTTAGCTGCTCTATTTCATGATCTTGGGAAATGGGAAACAGCCAGTCGAGAGTGTTACGCCTGGGGAACTATTCGTCTCACGGATCAAGGCTATGAAGTCGATGGAATCAAGTTGGTTGGGAAAAACCTAGTGCAGTGGAGAGACAAAGTGGTAGAAGTTCATGGAGGTAGATTAGATAACTACCCTGATACAATTGTTACAAAACGTATAAAAGCAGCACAACAACTCACGCACAATAAACGTTTGGAGATGGTCCCCGAAGGGAAACGGCATTTTCTACAGCACGAATGGGAAAGTGCACGTTTAGTCAAAGAAATCTTGCCGCGCTTCCGATGGTCTGTGGTTCTGCCTGGTGGAAGGTCTGGAGAACGAGAGCTTCATTTTTTAGTAGGACACCATATGCTAGGATCACTGACCTTTATGAGTGACTTAAAAACGGAAGGGGATGAGAACAAGGTTCGCCATAAGGCCCGTCGTTTTGCTTGGGAGATCGGGTGGAATGGGCAGAATTTCGTTACGCAACGGGTGGAAAATCTGCTTGATTTATGGAGAGCGGATTTCCTCGGCGGGAAGCAAGATTCCGAAAAAAATTCAGAACGCTTTGACTGGATTCAGGGCCAAATAAAAAATGCTTGTGGTTTCTTAACCGAGCGAGCTGATCAGCTTGAGTGGGCCAGCTTTGAGGAATTTGTCCGTGGAAGAAGGCTCTGCGGGGAACGGTTCGGTCAGTTTAAAGAACAGGTTCGCCGGAGAGTCATGACGGACACGAAGTATAGGCTGTCGGATCCTCAGTTTCTTGAACAGGAATACAGGTTATTCCAAAATAACAGAAAGTATTAAATCATTTTTAATGAAATGAGGGGGAATATTGATGGAAAAACGGTGGCGCTGTACAGTATGTGGGTATATTCATATTGGCGAAAATCCGCCAGAGATTTGTCCGATTTGTGGTGTGGATTCGAGTTTTTTTGAACTGGTATCTCCAGTAGATGAAGCTAAAATATCCACTGAAGTGAAATCAAACTTTAAGCCAATAATACCTCAGCCGGATCGAGAAGTTGCTATTCGTCAGGCGCTTTACCGGATTTCTTACGGCCTTTATATTATTTCAGCACAGGCAGAAGGCAGGGACAATGGTCAATGTGCAAATACTTGTTTCCAAATCACTTCAGAACCGGCGAGATTAGCTATCGGAATAAATAAAATTAACTTTACCCATGAATTGATTCAGAAGAGTGGAAAGTTTGGGGTCTCAGTGCTAAATCAAACCGGTCATCTTCATGCACGCAGGTTCGGATATCGAACGGGTCGTGACTTCGACAAGTTTGAGGGCGTGGCAGTCCATCGTGGGGAATCGGGAGTCCTCTTACTCAATGATGTGCTTGTAACCATGGAAGCGACGGTCATAGGGCAATTGGATTCAGGAACACATACCTTATTTCTTGCTGATGTTACCGCCGGGGAAATCCTGCAAGAGGGGGATCCAATGACCTATGCTTATTTTAGGTCCATCAAATAAATATGATCTACACATAGACAAAAGGCAACCGTAACGGTTGCCTTTACTTATTCTGATAAGGGCAAATATTTTGATAATTTGGTGAAATTTTTAAAGATAAAAGCTTAACATAATCTTAAGAAAAAGATCAGCGTTCCTGAAGACGGAGCTATTGCCTTATCAAGATGTTAACAAGTATACTGAGACAGTACTTAGTAGACGATCCTCAGAATAAAGAAAACATGGTTGGCGTCGAGTCCTAGAGAAAGTGATTTCCAATTGCTCTTATGCGCTGACCATGAATTAAACAAGGATGCTTGAAGTTAGAACACCACCTAGCTGGCGAGAAGGGACCTACCCGAAATTTATACTTTCTGAC
>OMOF01000187.1 GCA_900290375.1 Candidatus Desulfosporosinus infrequens | reverse complement strand
CGGGCTCTTTATCCGTTGACGATTAACCTGGCCTTTAAATTAGCTTTAGCGTTTGAAGGAGATCTAAAGATTTCTTATTCAGGCGGAGCGGATGCTTTTAATATTGAGCGGATCCTGGCTACGGGAATTCGGCCCATCACAGTGGCAACGACCTTGTTAAAGCCTGGCGGCTATCAGCGCTTTAAACAATTAGCGGAACTCTTAGACTCTCAGCTTGATAATCAAGAGACGACTAAATTGGATTTAGAAAAGTTGCAAGTTCTCGCCGCAAGTGCGTTGGAGGACGCCAATTATCGTAAAGCCAATAAAGCTCTGATCAGTCGCAAGATAGATCGCAAGCTGCCGATATTAGATTGTTTTATCGCGCCTTGTGCCGTAGGTTGTCCTATCGAACAAGATATTCCAGAGTATATTCGTCTGGCGGGTGAAAAACGGTATGAGGAAGCGTTTGAAGTGATCGTGTCCAAAAACCCGTTGCCATTTATTACCGGCACGATTTGTTATCATCACTGTATGAAGAAGTGTACTCGTTTGGACTATGAGGAATCCGTGCAGATTCGAGGGCAGAAGTTGATTGCCGCTCAACGAGGCTATGAAGGATTTATGCAGAAAATCTCTAAGCCAAAGTCCCAATCGTTGGTCAAAATCGCCGTAATCGGAGCGGGTCCCTCTGGACTTTCGGCTGCCTATTTCCTCGCCAAAGCAGGCCTTGACGTCACTGTTTTTGAGCAACTTGACAAAGCCGGCGGTGCGGTCCGATACCTTATCCCGGACTCCAAGATCCCTAGAGTGGCTATTGACAAGGACGTTGAACTGATCAAGAAAATGGGCGTTAAATTCAAATTTTGGGTTCGTCCGAACTTTTCCGTTGCGGATTATCAGGCCAATGGATTTAAATATGTTTACCTGGCCATTGGCGCCAGCAAAGTGAATCCGCTGAACGAGGAGCTTCTGAAGAACAATGGGATCGAAATAGGGGATATGGGTAAAATTATTGTCAATGAGGAAACGCTGGAAACTGGTGTGAAGAATGTTTTTATTGGCGGAGATGTCCTTGCTGGACCTAGAAGTGTGGTCGGAGCCATAGCCCATGGGACGAAAGTGGCTAAAGCCATTCTGGCTCAAGAAAAGCTCGATGTTCACCAAGAGTTTTCTGGGTTGCTTTCTTTCGATAAGGATAAACAGTTGTTGGAAATTAATGATAAGAAAGGAGTTATGAAACCAGTTGGTGATTCTAAACAAGAAGCAAGCAGATGCTTAGAGTGTAACAAAGTGTGTAATATCTGTGCGGAGGTTTGTCCAAACCGCGCCAATCTTATGATTTCAGTTCAGGGACAAGGTTTAAAAAATCTCAATCAGATCCTCCATGTGGACGGCCTGTGTAATGAATGCGGAAACTGTGCGACCTTTTGTCCGTATTCAAGTGAGCCTTATAAGGTTAAATTGACCTTATTTTGGAGTGCAAAGGAGTTTCAGGAAAGCACCAACTTAGGGTTCTTTATCGTGGGTGGTGGTACAGAAGTTGAGGTTATGCTTCGTCTGGCTGGGGAGGTAATCAAAGTTAAGTTTGACGAATCTGGTAAAACGGATGTGCCGATTGATGGCTCAATCGCGGCTTTCATTTGGGCCGTCGTAGATCAGTATCCGTATCTGTATAAAGAATAAAAATTGAGACATAGATAACTCAATTGAATCAAACCCGCAGAATCATAAGGAGGAATAAAAATGGCTCAAACGCAACAATCAGTTGCACCAGTTGACGAGATGCTTCCTGCCGGCAAACTTTTTGTTTATGGGTTACAACACGTACTAGCAATGTATGCTGGCGCAGTGGCTGTGCCACTGATTATTGCAGGGGCAGCAGGTTTAACAAAATCTCAAACAGCTTTCTTAATTAATGCGGACCTATTTACTTGCGGATTGGCGACCTTACTCCAAACTTTGGGGTTACTGAAAATTGGAATCAAGATACCCGTAATTCAAGGAGTCACTTTTGCTGCAGTATCACCGATGATCATGATTGCTAAGACGGGTGGCATGCCCACAATTTATGGGGCGATCATTATAGCGGGCTTGTGTACGTTTCTACTGGCACCCTACTTTAGCAAGCTAATCCGCTTTTTCCCTCCAATTGTCACGGGAAGCGTTATTACGGTCATTGGGATTTCTCTGTTACCGGTGGGTATTGCCTGGGCCGCAGGGGGAGTTGGAGATAAGAATTATGGATCCTTAACTTATCTAGGCGTAGCGGGAGTTGTACTCTTAACTATTCTCCTGATTAATAAATATTTTGAAGGTTTTGTGGCTCACATTGCGGTTTTAATTGGTCTGATTGTTGGTCTGATTGTGGCGATTCCTTTGGGACTTGTAAACTTTGCGGGCGTGTCTTCAGCGCATTGGATTGGCATTGATACTCCCTTTGCGTTTGGAATCCCAAAGTTTGATCTTGGCGCGATCCTCGCCATGATCATAGTCATGTTGGTCGTTATGGTTGAGTCAACGGGGGATTTTCTGGCTATTGGTCAGATGGTAGGAAAACCAATCGGCGAGAAAGAACTTACGGCAGGATTACGAGCGGATGGACTGGCCACGTCGCTCGGTGGTGTATTTAACGCTTTTCCCTACACGGCCTTTGCCCAGAACGTTGGCCTCGTAGGTCTAACCGGTGTCAAAAGCCGTTTCGTAGTCGCAACGTCCGGAGTGATCTTAGTCGTCATGGGCTTTTTTCCGAAACTAGCGACCATTATCGCTTCCTTGCCGAACTCTGTACTTGGCGGTGCGGGAATTGCTATGTTTGGAATTGTGGCAGCTAATGGTATTAAGACACTTGCTAAAGTAGAATTCGAGAAGAACACGCACAACATCTTTATTGTAGCCATAAGTATTGGTTTGGGAGTCATTCCTGTTGTCGATCCCAACTTCTTCAATGCCTTTCCCAACTGGAGCCAGACCATTGTGCACAGTGGGATTACCTTAGGTTCGATTACTGCAATTATCCTCAATGCTTTCTTCAATGGAAGTGAAGGGGCAGGAGACTTAAGCGATCTTGAAAATAACGCTGGGATGAATGGCTGATTAAAATGGAATGTTATTATAATTTATTGAAAGAGGATGAGGGTGGATGCTTTTAATCGGTAATGGCACCGTTTTAACTCTAGGGACTAGTAATCAGGTCATTCCAAGGGGTGGCGTTCTAATCCAAGGAAGTAAGATTAAGGAGATCGGGTTAACTCAAGATTTGCAGACTAGGTTTCCGGACGTGAAGTTCATTGATGCCCACGACAAGCTGATCATGCCAGGGATGATTAATACCCATATGCATCTCTATAGCTCCTTCGCTCGGGGAATGGATGCCAAAAGTAATCCCCCTAAGAACTTTGGAGATATCTTAGAAGGACTTTGGTGGAAACTCGATAAATTATTGTCCCTTGAAGACGTTTATTATAGTGGCTTGACCCCTTTAATAGAGTGTATTAAAACAGGTACTACGACGATTATTGACCACCATGCCAGTCCTATGGCTATTACCGGAAGTTTAGCGATTCTTGCCAAGGCGGCCAAAGAAATGGGAGTTCGCGCCGCTTTTTGTTACGAGGTCTCTGATCGAGATGGGGATGAGATTGCTGAAGAAGGTCTTCTGGAAAATGTCGACTTTATCGAGTCGTGTCAGGCCAACCCTGATCCTATGGTCGCAGGGATGTTCGGGCTTCACGCTTCGTTAACCTTATCAAATGGAACCTTAGCAGCGTGTAGTGTGGCAGCTGAAAAACTTGGAGCTGGTTTTCATGTTCACGTTGCTGAAGGAAGAGAAGATTTAGAAGATTGTCTTGCTAGCTATGGCATGCGGGTCGTGGAACGTCTAGAAAAATTTCGAATTTTAGGACCGAAGACCATTGCCGTACACTGTGTGCATATTGATGATCACGAAATTGACCTTCTTCAAGCTTCTCAAACTCTAGTGGTGCATAACCCAGAATCAAATATGGGCAACGCAGTCGGAGTAACGCCTGTTCTTAAAATGCTAAGCAAGGGGATCAAGGTAGGACTCGGAACCGACGGCTATACGTGTGACATGTTTGAAAGTGGCAAGGTGGCTAATCTACTTCATAAACATGCGGCAGCCGATCCAAGTGTAGCTTGGGGCGAAGTTCCTCGAATGCTCTATGGAAATAACCCTGAGATTGCAGCCCAACTTTTCGGCGGGAAATTCGGGGAATTAGTCGAGGGTGCCTGGGCGGATGTTATTGTGGTGGATTATATACCCCCAACTCCATTAGATGCCAAGAATTGGACGGGGCATCTTCTCTTTGGGGTTTCTGGTCGGGCAGTGGAAACGACGGTGATCAATGGGCGAGTACGTATGCTCGATCGAAAACTTATAGACATTGATGAGGTAGCCATAGGGGAACGTTCGCGCGAGTTGGCCCAGGGTATTTGGAATAGAATTTGAGGTGTTTGAATGAAAGTGAAAAATGTGTTGGGACTACGTTGTGTTGAATGTTTCAAGGAAGTTCCTCCTCAAGCAGGGACTTATACTTGTCCGTCTTGTGGCTCAAAAGGTGGCATTATGGATGTTGTCTATGATTACCAAGAGATAAACCGGCTGACGACGCGTGAGCAAGTGACAAATTCCAGAGAGTATTCGATGTTTCGCTACCTTCCCTTTCTGCCGATTTACCCTGAGTCTGCTCGTCCGCATCTGAGAGTGGGTTGGAGCCCGCTTTACAAACCACTGGGATTGGGAAAAAGTCTCGGGATGAGTAACCTATATATTAAAGATGACGGGCAGAATCCAACAGCTTCCTTAAAAGATCGGGCCTCGATCATTGCCGTGATTAAGGCAGCGGAGGAAAAAGCTCCGACGGTGGCCTGTTCTTCAACGGGTAATGCGGCCTCATCGTTGGCTGGAAGCGCTGCGGCTATGGGCTTAAAGAGTGTTATCTTTGTCCCGAGTCGTGCGCCACAAGGGAAGATCGCTCAATTGCTGATTTTTGGAGCAACGGTGATTAGTGTGCAGGGGTCCTATGAAGACACTTTTAGACTTTCTGCAGAGGCGATTGAGCACTTTGGCTGGTACAACCGGAATGCGGCCATTAACCCTTACTTGGTCGAGGGCAAGAAGACGGTCGCTTTGGAGATTGCAGAGCAATTAAATTGGGACGTGCCGGACTGGGTGATCCTTTCCGTCGGGGACGGCTGCACGATAGCCGGGGTTTGGAAAGGGTTTCGGGATCTCTATCAAGCGGGGTGGATTGATCGCTTACCTAAAATTGCTGGAGTTCAGTCGACAGGTTGTTCCCCGCTCGTCGATGCCTTTTTAGAAGATCGCCCTTGGCGTCCGAAGGAGGAGAACACAATCGCCGATAGTATTGCCGTTGGCGTGCCGCGCAATCCCGATAAAGCCCTTAATGCCGTCCGCGAATCAGGTGGCACGATGGTCGCAGTTTCAGATGAAGCTATTTTGGAAGCGATGCGCGTACTGGGTAAAACCAGCGGAATTTTCGGGGAACCGGCTGGCGTGACCGGAACAGCTGGACTTAAAGTCCTGGTGGAAAAAGGGATTATCGGAGCGGACGAAAAAGTAGTTTCAATAGTCACGGGTAATGGCTTAAAGGATGTTCAGAATGCGATTAAAGCCGTGGGTGAGCCAATTAAAGTCGAGCCTTCGCTACAAGAACTGTTGATGAAGCTGTAAGGGAAAATGGAGGTAACAGTGTGAGAAACCTGATTGATTTAACGATTAATGAAGAGCAACTCAAGAAAACGGTGCAAAGTGTTAAAGAACGGGACATCGTGATCCCTACCATGGCTCAGATGAAGGATCCTGACAAGATACCTGCCAAAATTAAAGAAAAATTAAAGAAGACGGGCTTATGGGACGTTGACCCCATCAACTTGTTTAGAATTTCCTGGAAAAACCAGCCTGTAGAAGCAGGTGGATTATACAATGCCTTACCAAACTATGTTGAAATTCCGTCTGAGATTTCTGGGGTGAAAGCCCGAATTATTGCTATGTCAGGAAAGTATTTTCCGACAGGAGCGCATAAGGTTGGGGCAAGCTTTGCTTGTTTAGTTCCCCGTTTAGTGACGGGTCAATTTGATCCTAAATATCATGAAGCAGTTTGGCCTTCAACCGGGAACTACTGCCGAGGTGGCGCCTATAATTCTGCCTTATTAGGGTGTAAATCGATAGCTATTTTACCAGAGAATATGAGTAAAGAACGTTTTGAATGGCTTAAAACAGTCGCCGGAGAGGTTATTGCCACGCCTGGTTGTGAAAGTAACGTCAAAGAAATTTATGATAAAACCTGGGAACTGAAACGAACACGAGATAATGTTGTGATCTTTAATCAGTTCGGAGAACTTGGCAATCATTTGTGGCATTATGAAGTCACGGGTAATGCCATGCAAGATATTATTAATGCTGAAATCGGCCCAAAGGGAAAACTGGCAGGGGTCTGCCTAACTTCAGGGTCGGCTGGAACACTGGGGAGCGGAGACTACTTAAAAGATCAATATCCGCATGCTAAAATTGCGGTTGGTGAAGCCTTGCAATGTCCGACGTTGCTGAATAATGGCTTTGGTGACCATAGGATTGAAGGGATCGGCGATAAACATATTCCTTGGATTCATAATGTCAAAAATTCGGATATGGTGATCGCCATTGATGACAATGATAGCTTGGGTATGTTCCGACTCTTTAATGAACCCGCGGGGCAGGACTATTTAAGAGAGCAAGGGGTGTCAGAAGAGGTCCTTGCTAAGCTTTCCTGGGTGGGAATTTCCGGCGCAGCCAATATCTTATCCTGTATAAAATTTGCCAAATACTATGAGTTAACGGAAGATGATATTGTCATCACGGTTCTTACGGACTCTGCAGAAATGTATCAGTCGAGATTGCTGGAAATGGAAGCAGAAAGAGGGAAAGAGTATAGTTCCCTTAATGCGGCCATCGACCATAACCGGTATGTGTTGGGTGTTAGAACGGATAGTATGGAAGAGTTAACTTACCAGAGCAAAAAGCGCATTCATAATCTCAAGTACTACACTTGGATTGAACAACAAGAATATGATCTGGATGAGCTGAATGCACAGTGGTACGATTATGATGAATACTGGGGCAAGCTGCATCAGATGGGTCCGGAACTTGATAAACTGATTGAACAATTTAATGAACGAACTGGTTTGACACTTTAGCGACCTTGAGAACACAATACAACAGTCCTCAGATGTGATAGATGATCAGACCATATCATCAATAAACCAAAAGTAGCGAAAGGGGAATTTAGTCTTGGATATCAATTTTACAAAAGTTCTTGACCTGGCCAAAAAATATCAGCCAGAAATAAGCCGCTTTTTACGAGACCTTATCGCCATTCCTGGCGAAAGCTGTGATGAAAAGAAAGTTGTTCTGCGCATCAAAGAGGAAATGGAAAAAGTAGGCTTCGACAGAGTGGATATTGACCCAATGGGTAATATCTTAGGTTATATCGGGCATGGCAAACACCTGATCGCGATGGATGCCCACATAGATACGGTTGGCATCGGAGATCCAGGACTTTGGAAATATGATCCTTATCTTGGCTATGAAGATGAAGAAATCATTATCGGACGAGGTGCTTCAGACCAAATTGGCGGTATGGCCTCCATGGTCTATGCGGGAAAAATTATCAAAGAGCTTGGCTTGGAAGATGATTACACCTTAGTCGTTGTCGGTTCTATACAGGAAGAAGACTGCGATGGTTTATGTTGGCAGTACATTATCAAAGAAGACAAGGTCATACCTGAATTTGTCGTGATAACCGAACCAACGGATGGGAAGATTTATCGCGGACATCGTGGCCGAATGGAAATTAAAGTTATGACTAAAGGAGTTAGTTGTCACGGCTCGGCACCAGAGCGTGGTGACAATGCCATTTATAAGATGGCTCCGATTTTACTAGAGCTCCGTGGTTTACATGAAAATCTTATGGATCATCCGTTTCTCGGTAAAGGAAGCCTGACGGTTTCGGAAATATTTCACACATCTCCCTCCCGTTGTGCTGTTGCGGACAGCTGCTGGATTTCTGTCGATCGTCGTCTAACTGCAGGCGAATCATGGGAATACGCTGTTCAACAGATTAAGAACCTCCCTGCGGTCAAAGCTGCTTGCGCGGAGGTTTCGATGTATAATTATGAACGACCCTCCTATACGAACTTGATTTATCCAACAGAATGCTATTTCCCGACTTGGCTCATTGAGGAGGGACATCCCGTCAGCACCACATTGGAAGAAGTTTATCACGGTTTATTCGGTCAAGCTCCAGTGGTTGACAAGTGGACGTTCTCCACAAACGGCGTTTCGATTATGGGACGTTATGGCATCCCCTGCATTGGCTTTGGACCGGGGCATGAAGATCAAGCCCACGCTCCCAATGAACGGACCTGGAAAAAGGAACTGGTCAATTGCGCGGCCATGTATGCGCTGATTCCGAGCATTTTTGTTCAGAAGTATGTTGAGCAGATGCCGAAAGATACGGAGAATTTAGTTAAAATAGGGTGAGGCGTATGAATCGTACTAATGAATCGTACTAAATGAATCGTACTAAATGAATCACACGAGCTATTGCATTAATGATTCTGCTGCAGAAACCCCTTGTCATGCTATTAATATCACGTTTTATTGTCATCCTGAGC
>OMOF01000138.1 GCA_900290375.1 Candidatus Desulfosporosinus infrequens | reverse complement strand
ACTCTCTTAATAGAATCGAAGGGAATATCTTAGCCCTCTACGCATGTTACAACGTAGCTCCATTGGGCTGGATAGCTCCCAAAACAACCTGGACTTATGATCAACCTTTTTCTTATGTAGATACGAATCGGATGGAGGGCGATGAGTTAGCCCTCTTTAACATGGTCAATGGCATAATCCAGGAATACGTCATTTGTGGTCAAAGTTTAACAATATGCGGTTTGGGTTGGCACAACTAGAAAGGAGATAGAATGGCCTATACACCCACAAATTGGCAGGACAGAATTTCAGGAAATCCAGGGCAGTTCTCAACAACAGGAAGTGTCCCTGGCAACGTGGTCTTGACTTTAAACGATAGTCCTTCCCAAGCGGGAACCCCTGTCACAGCCGCCAGGATGAACAATATCGAAAATGAGTTAGCGAAACTCGACAACGCTGTAAACCCAACGGGCTTAACTGGGGCGACTGCGGCAACTCGCTACGTCGGAGCCACGGTAAGTGGCGCACCAGTAACCGGAACCTTTCTGCTCGGAGATTTTATCGTTGATCAAACAGGACTCATGTGGGTATGCACGGTAGCAGGAACCCCTGGAACATGGGTAAGATCAGCCCAAACAGGATCACAAACATTTACGTCGTCTGGCTCTTTTACTGTCCCGGCGGGAATATATCGTATATTTGTGAAAGTATGGGGAGGAGGCGGCGGAGGTGGCGCGGGTGGAACCATTGCTTATAGTAACACTTATGGTACTGGTGGCGGCGGCGGTGGGGGTTCGGGCGGCTACGCCGGAGTGTGGTTATCTGTAACTCCAGCTCAAGTAATCACTATAACTATCGGCGCGGGAGGAGCGAGCGGAGTTGCAGGAGGCCTGACAGCCATTGAAGGTATTATGGCTACTGGAGGCACGCAGGGTGCCACAGGAGGAGGTAATAGTTCAAGCGGTCCTGGTACTGGGGGAGCTTATGGTTCAGGCGGTATTTCAAACTATGGCACCTCGGGGGTTACAGGCAACCCAGGAACAGCAGGGGGCAACGGTGGAACAAGCACTTACGGCGCGGGCGGTACGGCTGGTGGCGCACTCACAGATGCGTTCGGGACATTTGGAGCAGGAGGAGCTGGAGGCCACGGCGGTGTTTACAACGCTACGGCTATTACCAATGGATCTACAGGAAGCAATGGTGCGGTAGTTATAGTATGGTAAAGGAGGTTCTATGATGTATGTGTTTTATGATTCCCAAGGGATTGTTCAATCAATCGCTGTAGCGAGTTCACCTATCGAGGGCTATTCCTCCCCATTTCAGGGTTTAACAGACCTCTATTTAGACGACACGGAATATACGGATGTACAACAAGAACCCATGAGGTACAAAATCGTGAACAATGTGCCAGTTAAACAGGCCCAACCTGCCACAGTAGCCGTGACGGTTCAACCACCGACTGTTCAAGATCGTCTTTTGGCAGTCGAAGCAGCTATCGCTGCATTGATGGGGGTGTAGCATGTACGATTTTATACTTAACATGTGGTTACTACAAACTTTTACACAGGCCCAAGTCCAGACCTGTGTAACTAAGGGATACATTACCCAGGATCAAGCTAATACAGTCCTCGTAACGCCTCAAGCATAGGCGTTATTTTTATGCCCTGATTTGAGAGGGGGTGAAGATGGAACGCAACAAGCTAGGCGTTCTTTATATGAAAGGAGTTGGATCATCTGGGAGAGCAAGATGAACTTAATACACGAGTCGCCGTTTTAGAGACGAAAAACGAGGCGCAAGAGTGTCGGTTAAACTCGTTAGAAATTGATGTTGGAAAAAAATTCGACCGCCTTGAGTCCAAACTTGATCAAGTTTTAGAGGCTGCGCGTAGTCGACC
>OMOF01000592.1 GCA_900290375.1 Candidatus Desulfosporosinus infrequens | reverse complement strand
AAAAAAATTCGACCGCCTTGAGTCCAAACTTGATCAAGTTTTAGAGGCTGCGCGTAGTCGACCATCGTGGATGGTCGCTCTTACGATCTCAGGGCTTTTGACAATTGCCACAGGGCTTATCATTTATTTAGTAACGCATCCTTAACTAAGAACTTTCGAGGGAAACCGGCGAATCGGGCCGACACAATATAAAGGAGATGGCCACATGGAAGCAATGGACTGTGCGACACGACTTACTTCTCAAACGGCAGTAGCCGTAAAAACCGCAGGAATTACGGCTGTAGGAAGGTATCTGGGTTATAAGACTGAGGGGTGGGGTAAATCCATTACCCTAGACGAGTTGGGGGCGATCCATTCTGCGGGGCTATCTGTAGTCTTAATTTGGGAGAGTGACCCTACGTCAGTAGGATACTTCAATAGTGCCAAAGGAGTTGCAGATGCTAAACAAGCTATAACGGAGGCAGAATATCTCGGCGCACCAAATGGTACAGCCCTATATTTTACAATGGATTATGATGCACTGTCATCTGATATGGCGGCAATTGTCGAGTATTTCAGCGGAGTTCGAGAGGGCCTTGCGGGGCAATACCTGGTTGGAGCCTACGGCTCCTTTTCTGTTTTAACGGCTCTTAAAAGTTCAGCAACCGCACCGGACAAATACTGGCAGACCTACGCATGGTCGGATGGAGCAATATTTCCAAGCAACATTTATCAATCCCAAAACAATGTCACGATTGGCGGGGTTTCAGCAGACGAGGACACTATAAATACAGTACCGGGGGCGTGGCCTGAAATTGGAAATAACACAACGGAGGTAGAAAATATGAAGTTGCAAACCTTGATTCTCTACAGTGGTGACGCCGACCTTCAGATCGCGGCAGATTTGGCCCAACATTTTAGCTGCCCAATTGTTCAGGCCGTCTAATAACGATAGGTAAGGCTTTGATATTATCTCCGCCTTTTCCCCCGTCCCACACCGTGCATGACAGTTTCCTATCACACGGCGTTCAATCACAATTAGTAGTT
>OMOF01000094.1 GCA_900290375.1 Candidatus Desulfosporosinus infrequens | reverse complement strand
CCTTACCGATCCATACTGTGATTCCATCATTTTTAAGCAATATAATATCAAACACAAAAGAAGCCATAAGAAAGCTCATCTTAAACAACACAGACATTCTTAGTATACGTTTAGACACCCATAGTATTAAGGGAAAGAAAAGATAAATCCTTAAAACCATCGACATATACCATAAATGATACCTTCCTGTCCCAGCTGCAAGTTGTCCAATAAAATGGTCAAAAGAAGCCTCGCCGTACTGTTTGGCATCTAGAATATTTATTACTGTCCAAACTACATAAGGCAGAAAAATATAGAGGAAACGTTTTTTGTAGAAATTTAGAATATTTAGCTGTCCGGAATAATTATAGAACAGGCTGATCGCAACAATCATCACAAACATAGGTACGGCGGGTTGGGCAATGAGATAAAACAGGCTCAGAATAAGCGATTCAGCAAAACCCGCTCCTTCCCGCCAAGCATATGCACCAAAAATATGCTGAGCAACAACGAATATAAAGCCAATCACTCTTAGGACGTCTAGTTCTTTAATATGTTCTTTGTGCATGAAATTTACCGCTTTCTAATAAAAATTTCTTACCCTTAGCCATCCTTAAACCCCACTGATTCTCTGATTCCCTCTAGAGTTTCTACACGTTTACTGAATATCCCTTCATTCATATGAATATCTGTTATTTTATTTACTGTAGGGACCATCATACTACTGTAATCGTAGGCCATCTTAATCAGAAATTGGAGGCCTAACAATTGAATAAAATTACTCGTTCTGCGGCAAAACAGCTATCACTCTACTTGCACAAAGTTCAGTATGAATATTTTAAGTTATTTAATTCTAGATGTTCATACCTTCTAAGCGACAAGCATAGCTATTTACAGATATCTAATCTGGAGGTGGATAATCTTGGAGGATTATTCTTATAATGACCCCCGAATCCGAGAATTAATTAGTAATATTATAGAAAAAATCTTCACAGTTTGTTTATTATCGGGGCTTGATTCAGATGCAGAGTTTCAACAGGGCTGTCAAATCGTCATAAAACTTACATCATTATTACAAGAAATCTCAACATTTCCATCGGAATTTTTAGCAGATGGAGTTAAGCAACTTCTTGAACAGCAACTTCCAGACGTACGTATTATCAATAACTTCCCTGCATTCCAAACCACTCTTGACAGAATGTTACGGCAGGGCATATTGAAAGTCACCGATTCTCGTATGAAAGAGGTTGTTAATTCAACAGAAAGTACAAAAGTAATTAAGCTGGAATCTAAATCTCAGGACAGTTGTTCAGAAAGGCTAATAGAAGCCTCTCCCGAAGAGGTCGTCACTGATTTGGTAATCCCTGGGCTGACAGATGCCTATGCGATCATCGACGAACTTACCCTGGCCGAAAAACAAGTGAAAGCTGATGCCTTAACACTCACTGAGGCTCTTACCCAAGCCGAAACAAAAGCGGTAGCTGATTCCCTTGCGCTTATTGATACACTTACCCAGGCTGAGAATCAAACCCACTGAAGCTCTTACCCAAGCCGAAGCGATAGCGAAAGCTGAGGCATATATGCTTGCTGAGGCCTTAGCTGAAGCTAACGTGAAGTTTGAGACTGTAACTGAGGTAGAAGGCAATGAACTAGACGAACCTATCTCTATCACGGACGATTATTGCATCGAACATGCAGAACACGCACCTGAAGCAGATAATGTGGTGAAATCTAGAACTATGTTACCACCGGCCACGTTAGTAGAAAGCCCTACTATAGATACATCTACCCACACTAATGATTATCGAGAATTTATCCCTCCACAAGTTCCTACGCAAGCGGATTTTCTTGAACGAGTTCTATTCAGCATCTTTCCAAAAGGGACTATCTTTTGGAATAAGAAACTAATGGGGCAAACATTTCTGGCCCAAGTAGAAGATATCCTAATATACCTTGATGATTCCGAGCATCCCTGTAATCTGAGAAAGTTTAACAAGGATGGCTGGAAGGTTTTGGTATTCAATACTGAAGATCTAGCATTTCCTCGCAGATTAGAACGGAAAATTAGACTGATTCAACGTTCAGGAAAATTTCCTACTGACCATTAGCTTTAGAGCCTCTTCCAAAAATATTTTAAACTATGCACTAAAGAAATATTTATGCATAGTTTAAAATCGTCAAATATATTATGATGAGAGCTAAAGGATAATAAGTTTATAAGTTAAAAATATACATAAATAATATTGATTATGACGATAATTCCAAGCTATAGACTTACCGTGCACAAAATGATACCCTTTGTTTGCGATTATTGTCGCAAATAAATTTATATGTTCATAATTTGTCGAATAATAAGCATTTCGTGTCAGTTGGTGTGATGTTCATTTAAGGAGGGGTTTCTTAATGAAAATTATGTTCAGTAAGATTCACATCGTGTCGTTATCTGTATTAGTTGGTTTAGGAACTTGCTTTCTCGTCAATCCAGTTCCAGTTCAACATGCCACAACTGGCCGAATGAGGTCCGATTATCTGTTATCTAAGTATTTTTCACATCGGCATTTGCATGTTCCACAAAACCTACAACCACCGACAACTGCTACAAATACTAGCCTCCCTCCCGATACACGCGAATCTGAAAATTGGGCGGGATACATTGCTACCCCTACGTCTAATCTCTGCTATACAAGCGTTTCTGGCAGTTGGGTCGTCCCTAATATTTCTGCTGATCAACAAAATGCAGCCGCCGCACAGTGGATCGGTTTAGGCGGATCATCGTCACCTGACCTCTTGCAAATGGGAACCAGTGAAGAACTTGAAAATGGTCAATTAGTCACTGAGGTATTCTGGGAGCAGTTACCAACTCCCGCTCATACTGTGATGACGATTCCGATCGGTGCGACCATTTATGCAAGTATAGCTCCAGCCACGAACTCAAGTTTAACGTGGAACTTAACATTTACAGTGAACGGTCAGTCGCAAACTCAAAAGATTCCCCCTGTAAAACTTGATTCCTCTTACGCGCAGGAGATTGGGACATCGGCAGAATGGATTAGTGAAGAGCCTTTAAAACCTAATGGCCAGCGGTATCCTTTTGCAAATATGGGTACAGTGTCATACCGATCAGCTTTGGTAGATGGTCAGGCAATCAGTTCCGCAGGAAATGAGATAGAACCAATTGACTTGGTATCTCGCAATGGAAATGTTTTGATCACGCCTTCAGGATTAGGTCAGGATGGGGAATCATTCTCAACTAGCGTAAAAAGCTAGAAAACCAACTCAAACCCTTAAGGGGGGTTGTGTCACAATGGAACAAAAAAGTGCAATAACCAATCCATCATTTACCATGTTACATCGCAAAACCGTTTGATATAAACGAAATTATTGCATCCCTTCACATAATGATTCATGGCTCTTAAATTCATACTCAGAAAACTATAATCCTATAATCTTAGAAACATTCTGTAGGCTAAAGACGTTTCCATAAATATAAGACAAATTCCATATTATCCAATTTATGCATATTATGCATTATCTATAATAAAGGAGGAAATGAATATGGCATTTGGTAACGTTGATGGAGCAGCTTGCGGTTGTGGATGCGGAAAAGGCTTTGGCGCAGGAATCGCGGCAGTTGTTATAATTATTCTTCTTCTGATTGCAATGGGAATCGTATTTTAAATTAGAAAGGTGGAACTTCTTATGTATGGAATGGGTCATAGCGGAATGAGTCAAGGTGGGATGATGGTTCATGGTGGAATAATGGGTGGAGCATGCTGTCCACCTCCTGTTCCTCCAGTAGCGCCTTATGGCTTTCGAGGCGTCGGTGCAGGAGTTGGTGTAGGAATTATTGCTATTGCTGTTCTAATTCTTATCGCTCTAGGTATCATCTTTTAATAATTAGAATTGCAATAAGGCTATCACCTCGGAATAGGGTGGTAGCCTTAAAAAAGTTCGTTTGTATGGATTGTCGGTTTCCACCCCTTCAGCGATCAAATCTAAAATTATTCACAACGCATTAAGATACTTTCAACATCTTTCCTTAATTTCCTCCAACAAAAGCAAAATAAACTATAATATATAATAGATGAGAGATCCTCTCTATTTCTATTCGTAACGCGTCCCACTTAAACTTTAAGAAAAATTCCTGCCATAGGACGATAATGTGATTAGAGTTGAATTGATAACATAAGAACCTCTTGATGACCAATGAATATAATCATAAAGAGGTGAAAATAATGAGTGCTAATTCTCCAGTTACCTCAGTGTACATTTTTCAACGAGGTGATTCTCTTAAAAAAATTGCTACTAGATACGGCACCACTGTCGAAGCCATAAAGACAGTAAACAATTTAACAAGTGACATTCTCGATCTAGGTCAATCCTTACAAATTCCGCTCCTAACACTACCCGACGGAATTTATCGTAAAGGAAATACGGGTCTCCAGGTGAAGATACTGCAAAGTATTTTGGATTCTTTTGGATTCAGTTTACTAGTTGACGGATTTTACGGTCCCAAGACTGTTGGAGTAATTCTACAGCTACAGCAGAAGTTTCCCCCTTTCAAAGTAGATGGAATCTATGGACCGCAGACGAGAGCTTCTTTACAATCACTTATCGACACTCATTTTCACCTGGTCGCTAACCCAACTGATAAATTAGTATTAATTAATAGGGAAAACGGCTTGCCTGCAGAATACGTCCCGCCGGATCTTGTCGTTCCTGCTATTCCATTCACCTTTCAAGAATATGATCCAAAAAAGCAAATGCGAAAAGAAGCTAGCCAGGCTTTAGAGCAATTATTTACTAAGGCTAAACATGACAACATAACTTTAATGGGTGTGTCTGGCTATCGATCTTATGAACGCCAGGCACAAATTTATGCCAGAAATATTCAAGTATCTCCCATTAAAGCACAGTTCAGTGCTCCCCCAGGCTGCAGTGAACACCAGACGGGCTTGGCCATTGATGTTAGTTCAGCCTCCAATAACTATAACCTATCGCAGTCTTTCTCAGCTACTCCTGAAGGACAGTGGTTAGCACAAACTGCATCAGCATTCGGCTTTATTATTCGCTATCAACATGGAAAAGAAAATATTACCGGATATCAAGCCGAACCATGGCACATCCGTTATGTCGGCATTGATGTTGCTCAAATAATTACTCTGAATGAACTAACTCTTGAGGAATATCTTAGCAAATAATATTTTAAACAACATCTGATTTTTCAGTATTTAAACATGCTCCGAAAAAATTACTTTCGTCGGGGCTGTTTTTCTCTAATACTTTCTTTTCTTAACTTGGGGTCCTATTTCCCTGTCCACATATCGGTTACATAATTATTAAAGTAACTATATGGAAGATAGAAGTATCCTTTATCCCCCCAGTTTTCACCCCACGAATTTCGACAAATCACAACGCCTTGGCCTTGTATCTTCGCATCATCTTTGTAACCAACAGCTAAGACGGCGTGGCCCCCTAAGAATTGTTCTCCTTGCTTCGGAAGTGGCACAATTCCAGTCTGTGCTACTTGGTCGGACTCAAAACTCTCATATACCTTTATACCGATAACTAATGGATAACCTTCTGATAGAGCTATCTTTAACAAGGTTAAATTTGTTACCCTGTGGTATTCCGTAATTTTAAACTGTGGGGCATCCAAGTTAGCCTTTGAGGGTGGTGTTTGAGTAAACTTTGTAACATCGTAAGGCCAATCGGCTTCTGGAGCACAACCTATTTTTTGAAGGATTTTCATGCCATCCCTAATAGAAGCACCAGCGTCTTCATTTACAGTGCCTTCTGTATTACGTTCTTCCCAATACAGCCATAAACGACTAAGCATAGTAAGTT
Organism: Candidatus Desulfosporosinus infrequens; assembly: GCA_900290375.1. Lineage (GTDB taxonomy): Bacteria > Bacillota > Desulfitobacteriia > Desulfitobacteriales > Desulfitobacteriaceae > Desulfosporosinus > Desulfosporosinus infrequens. The sequence goes on along the minus strand of OMOF01000094.1, from coordinate 13,041 downwards.
TTCCTGAAGAGTTTTCCCAATATTCACGTAATCCGCTAGCAATAGCATTCGCAGTGCAACTTCCCAACTCTCCTTGGTCAACTACTGGAGAACAGCCGAACCGGAGGTCTATATTTTTTGGTAAAACGGTTATCGTTTTAAATTGAGTAGACCTGAAAACTCTATCCCGTAGGTCTTTAGTGTCAGGCTTAAGTTTATAGGCTCTTTTGCCCATGTTCTCTACCTCATTTCATTTGTTCTGTGTGACATTGGACTTCTGATGGTAGTTCACTTGCTAATTTATTGTACTCAGGGTTGTCTGACTCCGTGCATAAACCTTGAGAAAACAAGATGAAATTAACGAAAAACAACAACGATCACACATAATAGTGATCGTTGTTGTTTTGTAACGTGAAAGTTTCTAACCCTTTACCCTTACCCATGAATCCAACACTATACCTCGTATTGTTTTACCCTAAGATGGGGAAAGTACTTCCACCTTGAGGCATCAAGTAGACAGTTTCCGGTGGTTGCTCGATAATATGACCGGCTATCTGCAAAGCCTCTGCGGGTGAGTGAGCAGGAATCATCTTAACGCTTCTAACTACATCATCTGGTAAAGCGCTGATCAAAATAACCGGTGATTTTCTACAGATGCTTGCCGTCCTCAAGCTAATAAACCCTGGCATCGTAAAATCAGTATGTAGCTTGGCATTCATGTCCTCAACCTCACCATGCTGAAAAAAGTCATAAAAAGGCTGAGACCCTATCCCTTCAGAGCATTCACTCACGAGGATAATAACTCCTCCTTCTCGTACTGCATAAGCAGAATTATCAAGAGCCTTAATCGATTGGTAAAGTTGTATATCTTTAGGGTACCCACCACTCGACACGATAACTAGGTCCGCTCTTTTTTCTATTTCTATCCCATAAATTTCTTCAGTAACTCGACAACCTGCTTTATGGGCCTGTTCTAATTCTCCCGCTGCAAGATAGACGAATTCTTTCTTTTCGTTGACCACTACGTTGAGTATGAAATCTACGCCTACTAATTGTGCGATTTCTAACATATCCTCAGCAACCGGATTACCCTCCATTTTTCCGGATTCTATGTTAGGATTGAGTCCTGAAGGCCCTCCACCATTAAGTGCTAAAGCATGATTTTTCTGAATCATTTCATAACCACAGACTCCAGGCGCAATCGACTTTCGTCCGCCACCAAATCCTGCAAGCAAATGATAGGCAATTCCTCCCGTCAGAATCACTTTGTCTGCTTCCCATACCCGACGATTTACAATTATGGGAGTACCCTGTGAAGAGACCCCTAAATCAACTAAATCTGGGTCATGGCACTCATGATCATAAATGGGAACCCTCGCCACGACTGCAGAGCCGCAAATTGCAGTGTGTTCTTCAAATGTCTGCAAGCGGTGATCCCCAGTTGCCGTGACAATAGAGATGTCGAGATCTGATACCCCTGCCTCATTTAAAACATCCAGTAAGACCGGCAAAAGAATATCTGTCCTTACCCAAAGACGTGTAATGTCACTCACCACAATAACTACTTTGTCTCTAGGTTTTACTATCTTTGTTAGTGGGGCTGTTCCGAGCGGATGAGTAACAGCTTGGCGAATCGCCTGTTCTATATTCAGAATCGGCTGGCTCGCTTTGGCTTTAATCTCCTGAACTTTGACAGAGGACGGAAGTTCAAAAGACAACATTTCTTTACCATAGGAAAGTTCAAATTTAGCCATGCTTACTCTCCCTTATTATCAGACTTTCTCAATCGGATGAACCTTTGCTCTATAGGCCATGTCCAACAATTGGGCTGTATGCATCACCTTCACTGCAAGGTTCTGACGATTTAGACCGTCTATGAGATGCATTCGACAAGCAGAACACCCGGTTACTAATACCTCAGCGCCAGTTTGGTCAATATCGTTGACTTTATTATCATTAATTTTGGTCGAAAGTTCATAATGATATAAGCTAAATGATCCGCCACTACCACAACAGGTGTCTGGTTTATTCATTTCCTGGAAAGCCACTCCTGGAATGCTTTTGATAATCTGTCTGGGTTGGTCCTTGACCTTTAAACCCCTCACGAGGTGACAAGGATCATGATAAGTAACTTTCAAAGGCAAACTACCCATTTTATCCTGAAATCCCTCCAAGTCAACGACTAATTCTGTGAAATCTTTGACCTTAGACCCAAGCTGCTTCGCCTTGTCGGCATAAGTTTGATCCTCAGCCAGTAACTCAGCATACTCTTCCTTCAACGTTAAGCCGCAAGTACCACAGGCAACAACGACCGCATTGACCTCTTCCTTTAAGAGTACGTCGATATTGGCTCTGGCCATCTCTTGAGCCGTTTTATAGTCCCCATTAATCCGGACGGGGGCCCCACAACAGTTTTGGAGAGCAGGAATTACGACCTCCACACCATTTTGTTTGAGTACGTTAATCACAGCCGTGCCTGTATCTGTATAAATGTAGTTGATCATACACCCTGTGAAAAAGGCTACTCTCATTTTAGCGTTGGGTACTTTAATGATTTCTGGATACAGCGACTTAAACGGTTTTGAGGCAAGTGGAGAAAGAAGTCTTCTCTTGTCAATTCCCAGTGTCATTCTGGGTAACATGCCTTGGCCACTAGGTCCTTTGCGGAAAAGTAGCCCTTGAAAAAGCCGTCCCGTCCGCATGCCAGTATTAAACACCCTCCGGTTTTTCAAAACGAACCGGAAGATCATTCCCTTTAGAGGAGATAGTCCTTTCTGCTCGACGATTTCTTTGCGGGCTGCTTCGACTAGTTTGTCGACTTGCACACCACTCGGACAGTTGGGAACACAGGCTTTGCACATCAAACACAAGGACATTTTATCGATGAAGCCTGAGGTTATATCTAAGTCTTGATTAATGATTCCGAGAATCAGCTTAACTCTTCCGCGCGCAACCGTAGATTCTGCCTGGAGTTCTTTAAATACGGGACAAACATTTTGACAGGCACCACACCGAATACAACGGATGACCTCTTTCTCCCAAGATGCAAATGAACGTTCCATCCCATCACACTCCAAACATTACGCCGGGGTTTAAAATGTTGTTAGGGTCAAGCGCTAGTTTAATTCGGTGCTGAACTTCCAGTCCAACCTCCCCGATCTGTAAAGTGATAAACTTGGATTTTGCCCGACCAATCCCATGTTCCCCACTTAAGGAACCACCCAGTTCCACTGTCGCTGCAAAGATCTCCTCGATCGCTTGTTCGACCCGTCTCATCTCCTCACGGTCCCTTTCATCGGTCAGGATCGTAGCATGTAAGTTCCCATCTCCGGCGTGTCCAAGTATGGCGATGATAATGTTATATTTAGCCGCAATTTCCTGAATTCGTCTCACAGCCGCAGGAATACTACTCCTCGGAACGGTCGCATCCTCTCCGATAATCGTTGGTCTTACCCTGGACACTGCAGCAAAGGCCGAGCGACGCGCACGCCATAATTCTTCTGCTTCTGCTTTCGTCTTGGCAATCCGAATCTGGACAGCCCCTTGGCGCTGGCAGATCTGTTCTATCTGCCCGATTTGCTTAGCTAGAACTTCCGAATCCCCATCAACTTCGATCAAGAGTACGGCGCCGGCTTCTGTGGGTAATCCGACTTTGGCGTATTCCTCAATGTTTCTAATATAAATATTATCTAATAGTTCGAGTGAACAAGGAACCAATCCCCCGGCAATGATCTCAGATACCGTTTCACAGGCTTGATCGATCTCAGGAAAAACCGCCATCATAGTGCTCTTCGCATCAGGTAAAGGAATAAGTTTAACAATGATCTTGGTAATAACCCCTAACGTACCCTCAGAACCAGTAAAGAGCTTGGTCATATCATAACCGGTTACATTTTTGATCGTTCTTCCGCCTGTATTAATGATTTCTCCGGTCGGAAGTACAACCTCCAGCCCGATAACATAGTCCCGGGTCACACCGTATTTAACACCGCGCGGTCCCCCAGCACATTCCGCCACATTTCCACCCATCGTTGAAAAAGCTAGGCTGGCAGGATCAGGAGGATAAAAGAGACCAACTCGCTCAACTTCGCTTTGCAATTGACCTGTAATTACCCCAGGTTCCACGATAGCAATCAGATTCTTTCTGTCAAGTTCTAGTATTCTGTTCATTCTCTTCAAAACTAGAACGATACAATCCCCTATTGAGATACTCCCTCCGCTCACATTGCTCCCAGCTCCCCGGGGAACGACTGGAATCTTCTCCATATTTGCCAGCTTAAGAATCTGCGCTACTTCTGCAGTACTTCCTGGATACACAGCAACTCCCGCTAGATCCTTCTTAATATCCGCCTTAACAAAGGAAGCATCGTAGGTATAACAATAAAGATCCTCAAGTGATGTATAGATGTTGTCTTTCCCGACTATTGCAGTAAGTAGTTTAAGGACCTCAGGTTTCAATTACTCGACCTCCTACGCCAACAGATATTTGGTACGTACTTCTTCGTTTTGTAGCAAATCCGCAACTGTCCCTTCGTAACAAACCTGGCCTTTTTCTAAAATGTAACAGCGATCCGCTATGCGCAGAGCGGATTTAAGATTTTGCTCCGCGAGTAAAATGGCAATGCCAGTTGCTTTAAGCTTTAATATCTGATCCTCTAACTCCCGGACGATCAGCGGCGCTAAACCTTCTGTGGGCTCGTCCAAAATGAGAAGTTCCGGGTCCCCTAACATAGCTCGGGCAATACTCAACATTTGCTGTTCGCCGCCACTAAGGTAACCACCACGCCTGTCCCCAAATTTTTCGAGTACCGGAAACAACTCATATACCCGCTCTAAGGTCCAAGTCCCTCGCTTGGGCACGCCAGCTTGGGCTACCTCCAAGTTTTCTCGTACCGTTAAGTCGGCGAAAATCCGCCGGTCGTCAGGCACAAAGCGAATACCTCTACTTACCATACGGCGTGTAGGTAACTTCGTGATATCCTGTCCTTGGTAAAGGATTTGTCCGTGCTTAGGCGGAGTAAGCCCCACAATACTCTTTAAAGTCGTGGTTTTTCCCACTCCATTACGTCCCAACAGGCAGACGGCCTCCCCTTTTTCGACTCGGATGGACACCCCAAACAAAACGTGGCTCAGGTTGTAATACGTATGAATATCCTTAACCTCCAGCATTAGCCTGTCTCCCCTAAATAAGCATTTTGCACTGCCTTATCCCGGCGCACCTCATTCGGTGATCCCTCGGCGATTGTCTGCCCTTGATGTAAGACCATCAGACGTTGAGCCACGTCAAATACCAGTTCCATATCGTGTTCAGTGAGCAAAATACTTAAGCCCTCATTTTGAGACAAATTCTTAATCAGCTTGACAATCGTGCGTGTTTCCTCAGGAGACATGCCCGCTGTTGGCTCATCTAACAGGAGGATTTCTGGCTGACTACCTAAAGCGATGGCTAACTCTAAGACTTTCTGATCTCCATAGGAAAGCGAACTGCATAACCGCTCACGGTAAGGTATAAGGCCCAATTTCTCCAAAACTGAATCTGTTTCTTCGATAAGCAGTTTACGAACTGGGGTGAACAATTTATTCGTTTTACGATTGCGGGCTAAGACGGCGACTTGGACATTTTCAAACGTAGTCAGGCGAGGAAATATATTAATTAGCTGGAAGGAACGGGCTATGCCTTTGAGGCAGATGTCGTGGGGGGAAAGTTCGCCAATTTCTTCTCCCTTAAACGTAATAAGACCTTTGTCGGGGTGCAAATGACCGGTAATCAAGTTGAAGAGAGTGCTCTTGCCCGCCCCGTTAGGACCGATCACTGCTACTACCTGCCCCTTGGGCACGGTTAAATTGGCATTAGTGATAGCCATGAAACCGGAAAAAGATTTGGCAACGTGTTCAATCTGTAACATTCTTTCTCAACCCCTCCTTGTCCGCCTGAGGTCTGATAAATTTTTCTTCCCAGAAGCCCAAGATCCCTTGGGGTAATACTAAGACTAAAACCAAGAGGATTATTCCCAGAACAAGCAGCCAATACTCCGTATATGCTCCAACTTTCATCGATAAAAACACAATAACCGCTGCTCCCAGGGTTGGGCCAAAAAAGGTATTCAATCCTCCAAGCAGGCACATGATCATAATCTCAGCCGATTTCCCCCAAGTAAGGATAGACGGGGAAACTGATTTTTCAACGAGCACAAAAAGTACCCCAGCGATTCCTGCAAAGAACCCCGCGATCATAAAAGCTGCCAAACGATGGCGACGAATATTGATCCCCACACTTTCGCAACGCTCAGGGTTATCCCGAGTGGCTAAAAGGATAAGTCCAAAGGGAGATTTCAGGATCAGGTAAAGGACCCCCAAACAAACCGTCAAAACGCCCAAGCTAATATAGTAAGTGCCCTGCAAGGAACTGAAAATTTCAGGGACAGGAATCCCGTGCAAACCATCGTCCCCGCCCGTAAGGGCCGACCAACGAAAGATTATGGCCCAAACCAGTTGACCGAGCGCCAAGGTAAGCATTCCGAAATAAAGACCGCGTAAGCGCACACAAAACCAACCAATGACGAAAGCAATGACGGTAGCGGTAACAGGGCCAGCTATCACTGCTAAACCAAACGGGAGTGACGTCTTTATCATAAGGATCGAAAAGGTGTAAGCTCCCACTCCGAAAAATACCGCGTGATGTAATTGTAAAAGTCCACCATAACCCAAAATAAAGTTCAGGCTCGTGGCGAGGAGTGCTGTCACAAAAATACTTGCCAATAGGTACAGGTAGTAGCGGGGCAACACAGGTGGTAGTGCTAGTAAAATTGCCAGTACGATTAATGGTATGATCATGCGGCGGAGCTGCATTGGCTCCCCTCCTCCCTCACCAGACGGATTTTAGTAGGCCTGACGGCCGAAGAATCAGTAGAATACCAATCACCACATAGGGAACAACAATGGCAAGATCAGGTACGAATAAGACACCGAGGGCTTCAGCTACGCCTAAAATCAGGGCGCTGATCAGGGTGCCCCAAATATTACCCAGCCCTCCAACAACTACTACCAAAAAGGCATAGACGATCATGCTCGTGTCCATACCCATACCGATATTCACCATGGGTGCCATTAAAGCTCCGCCCAAACCTGCCAGCCAACCCCCCAAGGCAAAAACAGTCCCAAATACCCGCGTGCTATTGATACCTAAGACATCCACCATTTGACGATCGGTAGCAGTAGCCCGGCAGATTTTACCCGTCACGGTATGATGCAGAAACATCCATAAACCCAAGGCCACCAGCGGCCCAACGATCAGCAAGAAGACATAATAGATAGGAATGATTATTCCGGCCAGGGACAAATTGCCAATGAAAATGCTGGGAACGGACACCGATTTAAATTCCGTACCCCAAATCATTTTCACTAAATCTCCAAAGATAAGCACCAGGGCATAGGTGAGTAACACTTGGATTAGATGCTCCTGACCGTATACAAAGCGCATCAACCCTCGCTCGATAACGATACTCAGGGCAGCCACGATCAGAGGGGCCACGAGCAAAGCTAACCAGAAACCTGCAGGATTCTGCTTACCCACCATTTCGGCGACCGAAAACGATAGGAACGCTCCTAACATGTAAAAAGAACCGTGCGCAAAATTAATGATTCTCAGTACTCCAAAAACTAAGGTCAAGCCGGCAGCCACAATAAAATATAGCATACCCCGGCTCAAGCCGAGCACCAGTTGACTGCTCAAGGCACCGGCATCCATTCTCATCCCTCCACTTCGGAAAATTCAAAGGGCGGTACCGCAAAGGGACCGCCCACGAGTCCGGTAGAATTTTGTTGTTACTAAATTAAGCGCTTCATTTCGTTCTGGTTTTTAATACATCTGCAACTGAAGGCATGATTTGATCCGCTGGGATAAGAACGTTGTCAGTTGTAATGAGATAAGGTTCGGTTGGGGATTTCACGGTTTTACCAAATACCATCGGCAACATCAGTTGATGGTCTTCCTTACGGATCGTACCTTTTCCTGCCGGAGTATCTAGCGACAGTCCTTCCAGAGCGTCAATAACTTTCTCATTGTCCGTGCTTTTGGATTTCTCAATCGCCGCAGCTAAAAATTTAATCGTTAAATAGCCGTTCAGGCCTGCAAAACCGGGATAATTACCGGTAGCCTTTTTATAGGTTTCGGCAAACGCTTTAGAAGTTGGGTTATCTGGGAAGTCGTAACGATAAAACGTCGTTCCGTAAATTCCTTCTGGAGCGTCTTGTCCCAACGGACGGAGGCTATCGAAGTCTGTAGAGTTGTGAATGAAGATCGGCAACTCGGTATTCAAGCCGGATTGTTTAATAGCTTTCAATAAGGCCACCGTATCCCCTCCGCCCGATCCGACATAAACAGCATCAGGTTTTGCAGCGCGGATCGCGTTGATATAAGAGGAGAAATCTGACTCGCCCACTTTCCACCAGGACTCGCCAATCTTTTGTACATCGGGTTTCAATTGTTGGAGGTTTGTCCAAACTGAATTGACGACAGAATGACCAAATTCATAATCGCTACCAGCCAGCCAATAACGTTTATAAGGCATCTTAGACATTTGATAGGCACCTGCCTTGCCAATCATTGCTGTATTGCCAACGATACTGAACACATAGCGATGCCCTTGTGCGCCTGTGATTTTTTCACTCATCGAGTCCGAATTAATAAAAAGTACTTTGTTATCCTTGGCGAACTTAGAGACTGCTAATGCTCCTGCACTGTTAACTGTACCAACAAGGATATTAATATTTTGATTCATGACTAGCTCTTTGGCCATAGCTTCCGCTACATCGGGTTTAAAATTGTCGTCCCGCTCGACGAGATCAATCGTAGGTCCCCCAGCCTTAGCCACTTCGTCAATGGCGATCTTTATGCCCGCTTCCGTACTTTTACCGTACGCTGCAGCTGGACCCGATAAACTATCGATATAGCCCACTTTGACACTAAGCTTGGAACCTCCGCTGGCAGTTCCAGAGTTCCCAGAAGGTGCTGGGGTAGCTTGTCCACAACCTGTCAGTAGAACGCCCAAGATCATGCTTGAAATTACTAGCCAAGCTTGATAACGAAGATGGAACCTTTTTTTCACTCTAACTCCTCCTTCTAAGTTCTATTAAATTTTTTTCCCTTTTGGGCACTTCTTTTTCAATCCGTTTTTTTGAATAAATAAGCTAGTCACCTCCTACGAACTTTTATAAATAGACTTTTAAAACGGATCTTATATTTCAATTTTCTAAATATAAGATCCGTTTTTCAACAATAGTCAAATGATTGTCCAATTTACATTAATAGCATGACATCCTGTTACTGTTATACATAAGTATAGGTTATCAAAATTTATTTTACAATAGTAATCGCAAGCAAAACATAACCCAACCCTTAAAACAAGCTCCTTACAAACTGTTCTCCTTATCTTCTTGCCAGTACCTCATAAGCGTCGTTAAAATCAAATGCTTCTTTCTGCATAGTTTTGTTATTATAGTAAACATTATAATATGACAAATACTATGAAGAGGTGATAGAATGTTATTAAAAACAATATTTCCTAAAATCATTTCATATTTAGCTAGTATTGATCCCTACTCAACTCCATATTCATACTATATCCCTTATCCTACAGAAGAAAGTGAAATCCAAACAAATGCGAATAATGATCCTAATCTTTGACTTGTTATTTTCTTTCATATGCCTTAAAAGGCTGCCGATACAATAGCGTATCAACAGCCTTTTGGCGCGGTATAATTCATCACTAAAACCTTTTTAGTTGGAAGCAGACAGGATTTACTCCATTAAGGGAGAAGTATATAGAGAAGTAATATAAATGCGGTTATTGATAAAGTTGTTGAATCTGGAAAAACGGGTCCCATTTATTAAGACATGAAAGTTTGAGGAAAGTATTCATGACTAAACTGCCCTACTCTTTATTGTCTCTGCTTGTTATTTTTTTAATTTGTACATACGTTAAGCCCGTGTATGCTGTCAATCTCCAAAACAATCTTCATGGTTATCAGAGTCAATTAAGCACTCTAAAACAGCAGGCAGTTTCACAAACTCAAAAGGAAAGCGCGTCGGTTCAACAAGCTCAATCCATCCAAACATCAATCAATCTTTTGCAAGCCACGGTAGAACAGGACAACGTATTAATCCGACAACACCAAACTGACATTCTGGATCTTAAAGGTCAAGAAGAAAAATTAATAGCTGTAAGACAACAAGAAATACAAACCTTGGGTGACTACTTAAGGACTGAATATGAACAAGGCGACTCGACTTATTTGAATCAATTAAGCTGGTTACTCAGTTCAAAAACCTTAGATGACCTATTAACCAGAATTACCTACTCTGGATCAATTGTTGATTCCTACAAAAATTTAGGAGATCAAATCAATATTCAAGCAAAGGAACTTCAAAAAACTTTGCAAGCGGATCAGACGGCTACTGCACTATTAGCCCAAACTGTTCAGTCTAAACAGCAAATGATGGACAACCTTAATTTAGCTCTGACAAAACAAAAAGACTTAATTACTACTTTGAGTACTGCAGAGCAACAAACTTTGATCGCCCAAAGACAAGTTCAGAAAAATATTGATGATACGCAGCATCTTATTGCTGCTCAAGAAAGGGAAGCAGCTTTAGCCGCCCAAGAAAAGTCGAAACAAGAACAAGCTGCATCAGAGAAAGCAGACCAAGTCATTGGAAAGCTTACAGCACCGGTTAAATCTAACGGAACCATCGGACAACTTCTAGCGTTCGCCGAAAGTTTTTTAGGATCGCCCTACGTTTGGGGAGGAACAACCCCGAACCCAGGATTTGATTGTTCCGGATTAGTACAGTATGTTTATTCTCACTTTGGGGTTAACCTTAACCGTGTTACCTGGGATCAATATCAAGAAGGTCAGAGCGTTGCGGAAGCTGATCTTAAACCTGGGGACTTAGTTTTTTTCTCTACCTATGCACCTGGTGCCTCTCACATTGGTATTTATGTCGGAAATCGTATGATGCTTGATGATTCAGATTATGGCGTAGCCTATGATAGTCTAGACCATCCTTATTGGGCTGCTCGCTATTTGGGAGCACGAAGGGTGATCGCTCAGTAGATCAAATATACTCTAGCAGATTATCCTTTTTCAACTTTTTCACTTTCTTTGTGCTAGATCACCGTACTCTTAATAACAACCAAGGGATTATTCAAGCTCCCTTTGAGAATATTTCCTGCATTTACTTTTACAAATTTATCAAGAATGGTTAATTCCGTTTGAGCATTCTCATAAATATGGCAATTAGGCAGGATAATGCTATTATTTATCTGGCATCCTCGTTCTACAATTACACCTCGAAAAACAATTGAGTTTAGCACTTCTCCATCTATAGTGCATCCACTAGCAATCAATGAATTACTGACTTTGGCCTGTGCAGTATAGCGAGTAGGGGGATTATCCACAATTTTTGTATGGATTTGATCTTTACCCAGCCATAATTTTTCTCGGACTGCCAAGTCTAATAGATCCATACTTCTATGGAAATAATCATTAACTGTGCTAATTAACCCAATCAACGAATCTGTTGGACTTCCATAGATATTAAGTACTTCCAGATTTGCAGCTAAAATGTCAATTAAGTCCATACACCCAGCTGAACCATATTTTTCGACAATATTCAACAATAGATCGCGACGTATTATGAACATATTCACAAAACGGGGGTAGCCGGACTCTATCGTTTCGAGACCCGTTTGTTCTTTAATACTATATACTTTTTGATTTTTATCCATCTCAAATAACCTCTCATAAATCGGCTCACCAGAGTTATCCCCTACTTTATAAATCAAAGTAACGTCTGCTTGATTATTGTTGTGAGACTCTAAAGCATTCTGAAAATTAACATTAAATATTTGATCACCTCTACTAATGACGACATTTTCTTCAAAATCCTTTTGTAAGTACTCAGTATTATAGTGTAAATCTTTAATACAGAACGTATGCTGATTTCCTGCCAAACCATGCATTACTCCTGGCAAAATAAATAGCCCTCCGGCCTTCCGGTCGAGAAACCAATCCTTTCCAGCCCCTAAGTGATCAAGAAGCGGTCTATTATAGCGCGGTGTAACTAATCCGATCGTCCTTAACCCAGAATTGACCATGCTCGATAATGCGAAATCTAGAATCCGATATCTTCCTCCAAAGGGAACAGCAGCTATCGGCCTTTCTTGTGCAAGCCCTTGAAGGCTATCATAGCCGCTATTAGCGAAAATAATCCCTGTAGCGTTCGACAACTTTTCTTCCTCCTATCAAATCATCTTTACCCACTATTAAACTCCATTCATGAATAATTCATATTCCAGTCAATAAAGCAGCTATACTAGCCAACTGTAGATATCTCTATTCACTAAGATCCATTTCATACGCTTTCAAATGAATCATAACTTTACTATTTTTTCTTACCTCTACGGTACCTACTCTACTAATCCAGTTGGCAATGATGGTTATAAACTTGTTGAAAGGTTTCAGAGTCTTAAAATTTACATTTTGAAAACATTCTACATTTAATTCACAATTACTTCCATACTTTAAATAATTTTCAATAAAAAAACCAGACCGTTCCAAACGATCTGGCAAGCAATAAAGTATTATACTAAAGGCTGAACTCTTTCACTTTAGTTATTAATAGTGTGGACATTCTAGCCAATGCTTCGCTGATATTCTCCATTTCTTGACTGGAGGCTGATTGCTGCTCCACAGCGGCCGAAATACTTTGAGATTCATCAGCTATTACCTCATTTTGATGGAGCATATCTTGTGTAGATTGAGCTACGCGATGGGCCGATCCACCTGCACGATCGAGACTTGCTTTTACCCCTTTCACTATAGTAGATATCGATTGCACCTGCTGAGCTATTCCATAAAAGGCTTTTCCAGATTCTTCGGCATCAACAACACCTTGCGACACTTCTTGGGTACTTTTTTGCATAGTAACCACTGCCTGTTGAGCTTTTTCTTGAATTTCAAGAATAATTTCTGCTATGGTAGAAGCTGCTGTACGGGATT
>OMOF01000410.1 GCA_900290375.1 Candidatus Desulfosporosinus infrequens | reverse complement strand
CTTCTGCTGGACGAGGCGATTTCTCTTTCTTTTTCATAGAGCTGGTAATCTTCAAGATCCTGTAATCTGAGGTCTTCGATGTAGAGTGGGCCATTATGCTTTACGGTTATAAAGTTGCTGAAACGTTTTAGTTCCTGATCATACCCTCTAATGGTTTCCTTGGATCGTTCGATCAGTTCCATGTGTTTCTTAAAACTCTTGATTGCCTGATTGAGTAGCATTTCTTTCCCTCCCCTGGCGTGTTATAGTTCACTAATGATTACCTTCCTTTTTCTATAGGAAAGTTAAGTGTTTATGGTCAAAAAAAGAGACCGTTGTAGTTGCCAGTAGTGAATGTTAGCTCTGATCCACCATGTTAGCAAGTCCATTTTATTTTCAATAAACCCTCCCGCCGCTATTAACAGCAGGAGGGTTAGTCACGAAGAACACTGAGGTTCTATCTATCTAAACCTTTACCCACATTTCGCCCAATCGCCAGTGATGCACTCCGTACAGCCCCCTACACGTATAAGTTTATTTTGACACACGGGGCATTTATCGTTTTCGATTAACCAGATCTCACACGGCTCCATGCAGTACGCCGTTCGATTGCAATCAACGCATACATCCTTCATGATTAACTTACCCCCTCCATTGGGGAACTGCTCACAGCCGCAGGTTGCGGTGGAGCAGCGACTTGTTGAGCTGGAACCGGGGCAACGTTGACAGAAACGTTTAACTTGCTCAATTCTTGCTGAATCAAAGGTTTAACAAGTCCTACGATCGTATCCACCGGAACATTTGGTGCGACCTTCCCCAATTCGGTTTTGACCATATTGACAATATCATCTTCTGTATACGTCGTACCTGGTACGGTTTGAAACGGCTGTAAGCCCTCTTTGGCTTTCTTGTAGGCGCTTTCCAGAAGGGTTTCCCATTGGGAGTCGGATAAATTCACTCCTGCTTTTGACGCCAGTTCTTTGGCTTTGGTAAGGGCAGAGTTGTATTTAGCTAAATCCTGAGTTACGCCGAGCTTCTTGGCCGATTGTACGGCAAAGTTGACTGCCTCTGTTGCGATCCCACTCGCTGTGCTAATTTGGGTAGCGGAAAAATGCTGTCTGACATAGGCCACCAGGAACGCAACGAGCACACCGGCCAGGGCAGTTACAACGTCGGTTAGACCACTTGCGATTGCAGTTTGGATATCCATTCATTTATCCCCTTTCATTCTCCGATTAATTTAAGCACTGCAGCCATCGTGGCAAAGCGATCCGCTCCTGCCAGTAAGGTTACCCCCGCAGGAGCCGTTGCTCCCCCGACCTGATATTTGGTCATGGCGCAATTGAGAAGATCTGCTGTGGCATAGACCGCCTGGATAATAGGGCAGCTAAAATGTTGGGCCAGATCTGCCGCAG
>OMOF01000126.1 GCA_900290375.1 Candidatus Desulfosporosinus infrequens | reverse complement strand
GACAAAAAACGTACCCACTTATAGAGAAGTGGAAGTCTACGATTTCATAAAAATATAAACGTTGATAAAGAAAGAACAGCCATATTATTTTTTTGGCTGTTCTTCCTTATTATTACAATATTTTAACCACATTATACATAGAGTCACGTTCAACAGGAATACGCCCCGTTTGACGAATTGTATCAATAATTACTTCTTTTGTTAATGATGTCGCTGATTTAGCTCCCGCTGCATGCATAATTTTTTCTTCACTTACTGTACCATCAATATCATTTGCCCCAAAACCTAATGCTAATTGCGCAATCGGCAGTGTTAACATTACCCAGTAGGCCTTAATATTTTTAAAGTTATCTAACATCAAACGGGAAATGGCCATTGTTTTTAATTCATCCCAGACTGATGTTTGATTAATCTTTTCCGACAACACGGTATTCGTCGGATGAAACGGAAAACAAATGAAAGTCTGAAAACCAGCAGTATCATCCTGCAAATCTCGCAGGGCTAGCAAATGGTCGATACGTTCCTCATAGGTTTCAATATGACCATATAACATGCTCGCATTGCTACGAATCCCCAAATTATGCGCTGTACGTGCAACCTCTAACCATTCCTCGGCAGTCGCTTTATTGGGACATAGCTCTTTTCGTACCCTGTCTGATAAAATTTCCGCTCCGCCCCCTGGCATAGAGTTGAGTCCAGCACAGTGTAACTCGTGAAGAACGTCTCGAATTGACTTGCCTGAGATTTTAGCAAAATAAGTGATTTCTACTGCTGTAAATGCTTTTAAATGAATATGTGGTAACTCTTGTTTCAGCATTCGAATGACATCTACATAATATTCAAATGGCCAATCAGGATGTAGCCCACTAACAATATGTAATTCCCTCAAATCTTCATCCTTAGCTGCTTGCTTCGCAATTGCCATAACATGATCTTTACTCATAGTATAAGACTGAGCACTATCAGCATCACAGCCAAATGCACAAAAATCGCATCGAGCAGTACAAATATTAGTCAAATTAATATGACGATTTACATTGAAATAAACATACTCACCACTAACCCTTTGCCTTGTCAAATTAGCTAGATATCCTAACCACGATAAATCATTACTCTGAAATAATGCAATACCTTCTTCCCTTGAAAGACGTATTCCACTCTTTACTTTAATTTCTATTTCATCAAAAACTGTATTCACTAATTGCAACTCCTTCCATCATTGTAATGTTCCCCAAACAAGTGGTGCCTTCCTGCTAGCTATAAAGATATTTTTTCAAGACATTAGGGACGGTTCTGTTGTCTTTAAAAAAACTTCAAGAAACACACAGAGTTATCCTATCATTGTGGATAAATTAGAGAGATATAGGCGGCATTAAAGAATGTGCATCTGTATAATTTAGTGCGTTATATATGTTTTATTATTTGCAAAAATTCGCAAGAAAAATTCTATCCATTAATCAACAGGTAAAAGTTCATCCTTCACCATTCGAACTTTACAACGTAGTGGAACAGGTGGACGCTCTTAGCTAGTCCTATTGGCAATAATGCTCCATCTGCGCGTTACTCCTGTGCGCGCTCACTTCGCGTACCTCCACTAAGGAGGTTATCGTTTCACTCTAACTAAGCGACTCACTCAAATATTTGCGAATATTTGGTTGCCTGCTTATCGTCGTGCCTAGCATCTGAGGCATTCTCACCAATCTAGCCTCAATAATGAAATATATACTCACAAAATAAAAGAGCACTCATAAGTGAGTGCTCTTTCTCTTAACCAGCAACTACTTATCCTCCCAGGCCTTCCAGCCAAGTACTTTCAGCGTATATGGGCTTAACTACTGTGTTCGGTAGTGGAACAGTTGGAACCCCTTAGCTAGTCCGATTAGCGATAATACCTCATCTGCGTCGTTACTCCTGTGCGCGCTCACTTCGCGTACCTCCAGTACTGCTCAGCTCACGTGCTCGTCGTGCCTAGCATCTGAAGTATTCTCACTAATCTAGCCTCAATAAGAAAACATATTCTAATTAATAGTACATATAACGAAAAGAGCACTCAATTATGAGTGCTCTTTTCTCTTAACCAGCAACTATCTATCCTCCCAGGCCGTTTCCAACCAAGTACTTTCGACGTATAAGGGCTTAACTACTGTGTTCGGTATGGGAACAGGTGGAACCCCTTAGCTATCGCCACTGGATTAAGTTTTAGAAGTTAACATATTAGATATGTTCCTTCAAAACTTCACAGAAGAAAGTTTGCATTATTTAGGATTAATGCATTCGTAGCGCAGCTACGAATTAAATTAAGTCAAGCCCTCGACCTATTAGTACCAGTCAGCTGAATCCATTACTGAACTTACACACCTGGCCTATCAACCTTGTGATCTACAAGGGGTCTTACTAGATTG
>OMOF01000150.1 GCA_900290375.1 Candidatus Desulfosporosinus infrequens | reverse complement strand
AAACGTGAGTGTGCGCCTTGGACAAGCACCTGGCCAGCCGACGGAGGATATTTCCGAAGAAGGAAAACAACTGCTCAAAGAAATGCGTGATGAATACTGTTTGATCACGGATGGGCTGACTACTGCCAAAGCCCGCAAAAAGGCTAAAGAGCTCGAAGCAAAGCCGGGGATTATTTCGGATGCTTTCGAGTTTGAGCTGGTCGGTTACTACGATGTGATGTGTTCTGAAGAGGATAGTTTAGCCGCTGGTATTAAGAAATTAGTTGAATTTTTCCCTATTTGGGACGGCTTCCTTCTAGACGTGCGTGGTTGTGGGCCAGCCATGGCAGCGGTAATTATTTCCGAATTGGATGCCGCGAAGGCACGGCACGTTAGCTCATTTTGGAAATACGCCGGACTGGACGTAGCTGAGGATGGCCTGGGCAGGTCACGTCGCGCGGAACATTTGATTGATGTTGAATACACCAATAGAAAGGGTGAGTTTGCGACACGAAAGGGCATTACCTTTAATCCGTTTCTCAAGACCAAACTTATAGGTGTGCTTGGGACAAGCTTTCTCCGATTAGGCGGAGAGTACCGCTTAATTTATGACGGTTATAAGCATCGTCTCGAAACGAACCCAGCATATGCCGACCTGAGCAAGGGCCACAGACACAATATGGCGATCCGCTACATGATCAAGATCTTCCTCAAAGACCTTTGGCTGGCGATGCGAACGTTGGAGGGACTTCCTATCACCCAGGATTATGCTGAAGCAAAGCTTGGCCTGAAACACGGGGCTTAAAGAAAGTGCCCTGCGCTATGAGAGGGGGTGATGCAAAAAGGCCCGTGGGTGCAGCCACACCCGCCGGGCCAGATCGGAAAATATAACCAAGAGTAGTATACCACGGAAACTGGAAAATATTTGTTAGAAAAAAGGAGAGGAAATCCCCGTGAGCGATGATTTAAAGGTTATAGAACAACGATACGTTCTAGGTCGAGATTTCAAGATTTACGGAGACCTAGATAACCCGCTGTTTCGGGCCAAAGACGTAGCTGAGTGGATTGAACACAGCGATGTGTCAACGATGATAAGAGTCGCCGATGAGAATGAAAAGCTGACAAACATTGTTCGTACCCCTGGAGGTAATCAGTCAGCATGGTTTCTCACAGAGGATGGTTTATACGAAGTCTTATTCCAGAGCCGAAAACCAATCGCAAAGGAATTCAAGCGGCTGGTTAAACAGATTCTAAAGGAAATCCGTCAGCGGGGTCTATATATAACCGACGCTGCTTTGGAAAATATGCTCGCCAGTCCAGACTTCGGAATAAAGCTCTTCACGGCACTTAAAGCAGAACGAGAGAAGATTGCTCTGCTAGAACACAAAATCGAGGAAGACAAGCCCCGTGTCGACTTCGCTAATGCGCTTGAAGCCTCAAAGGACGTGATCTATGTCGGTGATCTTGCCAAACTACTTCAGAAGAACGGCACAGGCATCGGCCAAACGCGGTTGTTTGAGTGGCTAAGAAAACATGGTTATCTTATGGCAACCTTCAGTAAAAATATGCCAACGCAGCGTTATCTGGAAATGGGCTTATTTGACATTAAAGAGGATGTGTTCACTTTTCCAAACGGGGACGTCAGAATTTCCAAAGTCACCATGGTCACGACGAAAGGGCAGAGTTATTTTATCAATTTATTTGCGAAAAGAGGAGCAAACATTGAACAAACTTGAAATCACGATCAACAAGGCTGATGAGTTAATCGCTGCTATGGCCAGGCTGGCGGCGGCATTGGAAAACCAAAAAACATCTATTCTTGATGTTCCAGAGGTGGGGGTAATAGAACCTGAGCCTGAGAAGGAAATTTCAATTCCAGCCAGAGAGGAAACTCCAATAACCGCTGAGCAAATTCGCGCAGTTTTAACCACCAAGAACAAGGCTGGCAAAAAAGATGCGATTCAGGAATTACTCAAGAGATATGGTACGGTCAACCTTACGAAGCTTGATCCTGCTAAGTACGCTGAATTTTTAAAGGAGGCCGAAGAGCTTTAATGGCTGAACACGCTTTATTATCAGCAAGCTCAGCCCACAGATGGCTGCACTGCCAACCCTCTGCCAGGCTTGAGGAGAAGTTTGAAAACGAGACCAGCGAAGCCGCGAAGGAAGGTACGGCAGCACATGCCTTGGCAGAATATAAACTTCGTGATCTCAAAACCAAAAAACCAAAGAGCACCTACGACTCGCCAGAGCTTGAGAGGATTACGGATGTTTACACCCTTTACGCACGCGAGTTGATCGCTGAGGCGGTAAAACGGACACCAGATGCCTCGGTGTTGGTTGAGCAGAAGCTCGACTATTCACACCTAGCTCCAGAAGGCTTCGGAACGGCTGACCTCTTGATCGTGTCCAACGGCATACTCGACGTGGTGGACGCAAAATTTGGGAGGAACCGGGTGTTTGCTGAAAACAATCCCCAGTTAAAGTTGTACGCGCTTGGGGCATTGGATATGTTCGGTTTCTTGTATGACATCAAAACTGTGCGAATGACAATATGCCAGCCACGCCTCGATCACATATCCTCGTTTGAGCTATCAGTGGACGAGCTTATTGATTGGGCAGAAACAGAGTTAAAACCCTTGGCTGCCCTCGCCTTTAAAGGTGAAGGTGAATTCATTGCTGGCGATCACTGCAAGTACTGCCGGGCAAGAAGCCAATGCAGAGCGCGAGCAGATGCCAATTTAGAACTCGCCAAACTGGACTTCAAAAAGCCCGACCTTTTAACGGATGAAGAGATGGCCGGGGTTCTGGTACAAGTGAATGAGCTAGAGGCTTGGGCAAAGGACGTATGGGTGTATGCAGAGAAGGCGGCTATTAATCAGAGTAAGCGGTGGCCCGGTTACAAGTTGATTACGGTTAAGGGCAAAAGGAAATATACCGATGAAGCCCAGATTGCAGAACGTGTGTTGGCGGCAGGCGATTACAAAGAGGAAGATATTTACACGGTGGACCTTATCGGCATAACGGCCATGACGCACCTCCTTGGGCAGAAACAGTTCACTAGTTTATTGAGTGACTTATGTGTAGCCCCTCCAAGCAGACCTGGGTTGGCGGTTGAATCGGACAAGCGTAAGGAATGGAACCCAATAGATGCAGCAAAGGCGGATTTTGAAGATGGCCTTTAGAGATATACGTTTGCCTATTCCAGGAGAGCGTGACGGAGAAGTCCTTTATGTGTCCAAACGGGCTTTTGAGGGCGTCGTGAAAAACAAGAAACTTGAAATCAAGAGTATCCGTCCAGTTAACGGGAAACTAGTAATCGAATATGTATCAACACGAAGTATGGCCAGAGGTTGTATGGAGCTTAATGACCTTGGCCCAAAAAATGAAAAGAGGTAATGAGAAAAATGGCAAACGCAATAAAAGTGGTGACTGGAAAAGCGAGATTCTCGTTTTGTAACGTATGGGCAGCAAAAAGTGTTAACGGAGGAGATCCAAGGTACTCTGTCAGTCTCATCATTGCAAAATCAGACAAGGAAACCATCGCCAAAATCAAAGCGGCTACAGAAGAAGCAAAAAAAGCTGGAATCGCCAAGTTTGGAGCCAAGTTCACGAGCGGCGCGGGCTTCAAAACTCCACTCCGTGATGGTGACATAGACCGGGCCGATGATGAAAATTATGCAAATTGCTATTTCATCAATGCCAATAGCCCGACAGCCCCTGGGGTTATAGACCGCGACAAACAAGCCATCCTCGACAGCACAGAAGTCTACTCCGGCTGTTATGGTCGAGCGAGCATTACATTCTACCCCTTTAACGTCAACGGAAACCGTGGCATTGCTTGCGGTCTTCAGAACCTGCAGAAGTTAGCCGACGGAGAGCCGCTTGGTGGAGGACGCAATAGAGCAGAAGACGACTTTGATGACTTTGAGGATGACGATTTTTTGAGCTAGAAAGGAAATCTTTTAAATGAGGGATTGGCATTGTCCTGTAGGTTGTAAAGGTGTTACTCATTATGGCGGAGGATGTCCCGATGATCTTGGGCCTGACGAGCCATGTGCTAACGCTATCCTTGATGATAAGAGAACGTTAGGCATCGACTTAGAAACCTATTCCAGTGTGGATTTAAAAAAAGCGGGAGTGTATTCGTACACTTTCGCTCCCGACTTTGAACTATTGCTTTTTGCTTATGCCTTTGATGATGAACCTGTGCAACTAGTGGATTTGGCAAGTGGTGAGAAACTACCAGCGGAAATACTAGCAGCCCTCAGCGATGATAACGTGCTAAAGACAGCCTTTAATGCCAATTTTGAACGGAATTGCCTGTCAGTCTATCTCAAACAGTCCCTCTCTCCCAACGCCTGGCGTTGTACGGCTGTACAAGCGGCCATGTTAGGGCTTCCACTCCATCTGGCCGGGGTTGCTAAGGTTCTTGAGCTAGAGGAGCAGAAAATGGGCGAAGGCAAGGCCCTTATCCGGTACTTCTGCTGTCCCTGTAAGCCCACCAAAGTAAATGGCGGGAGAACAAGAAACCTGCCAAGCCATGCGCCGGATAAATGGGCCGTGTTCAGGGATTATTGTAAGAGGGACGTTGAGGTCGAACAGTCCATTCGAAAGAAACTTGAAAAGTACCCTATATCCGACAACGAACAGGCACTTTGGGTGCTTGACCAACAGATCAACGACCGAGGGATTCTGGTGGATACCGCGTTAGTAGAGAACGCAATCAGATGTGATAAGCAGTACAGAATGGGGATTTTTGAAGAAGCCAAGGAATTGACAGGCCTCGAAAACCCCAACAGCGTAGCCCAGCTCAAAGATTGGCTTTTAGATAATGGGGTAGCGATGGAAAGTATGTCTAAGAAGATCGTGGCAGAAATGGCCAGTACCACGAATGGCGAGATCCAAAGACTCCTCCAATTGCGGCAAGAAATGGCCAAGACGTCCATCAAGAAGTATAACGCCATCCAAAGAGTTATTTGCCCTGATCACCATGTGCGGGGACTTTTGCAGTTTTACGGCGCGAACAGGACCGGGCGGTGGGCTGGAAGGTTAATCCAAGTCCACAACCTCCCTCAAAACCA
The DNA here is from genome assembly GCA_900290375.1 of Candidatus Desulfosporosinus infrequens. Classification (GTDB taxonomy): domain Bacteria; phylum Bacillota; class Desulfitobacteriia; order Desulfitobacteriales; family Desulfitobacteriaceae; genus Desulfosporosinus; species Desulfosporosinus infrequens. Next base: position 12,048 of record OMOF01000150.1, on the reverse strand, counting down.
TCTTCCTGACTTAGAGACAGCGCGGGGTATCGTGAAAGACGGAGATTTTGGCTTCCTGGAAATGGTCTACGATAGTGTGCCCGGTGTGCTTTCTGAACTCATCCGAACCGCCTTTATCCCCTCGAAAGGGCATCGGCTGATCGTAGCCGACTTCTCAGCCATTGAAGCACGTGTGTTAGGTTGGCTGGCGGGTGAGAAGTGGCGGCTTGATGTGTTTAAAAGCCATGGCAAAATTTATGAAGCCTCTGCTTCACAGATGTTCAATGTACCTGTTGAGCACATTGTCAAAGGGAATCCAGAGTACGTGCTGAGGCAGAAAGGTAAAATATCTGAGCTGGCCCTTGGTTATCAAGGCGGGGTAAATGCCCTTGTTGCTATGGGGGCATTGGATATGGGCCTTAAGGAAGAGGAGCTTGACGGACTGGTTAAAGCGTGGAGACGTGCAAATAGCAATATCGTTAAATACTGGTACGCCGTCGAAGATGCCGCAAAGAAAGCCGTTAGTAAAAGACATCCATCCGTTGTAGGTAGTGTGAAGTTCCATGTTGAAAGCGGAATCCTGTTTATTACCCTGCCATCGGGACGAAAGCTCTCCTACATCAAGCCCAAAATGGAGATTAACAAATTCGGTCGTGAGGCCATCTCCTATGAGGGCCTCGGGGAGAATAAACAGTGGTGCCGCATAGGCACATATGGGGGCCGCCTCGTGGAAAATATTACACAAGCCATAGCCCGCGATTGTCTGGCAGACGCGATGCTACGGGTAGATAAGGCTGGGTACGATATATCTTTTCATGTCCATGACGAGGTTGTTATATCGGCACCTGTGGGCAAGGGATCACTCAAAGAGGCATGCGAGATTATGGGCCAGCCGATAAGTTGGGCTGAGGGGCTTCCGTTAAAAGCTACTGGATTTGAATCTTGTTTTTATAAAAAGGACTAAACGTTAATAATGCTTAGAAACTTTAAATTTAATTTAAAGAAAGGGGAGTAATGAATGTTTAAAAGTGATGCACTAATCGAAAGTAAATCATTACGTGAATCCGTCATAGACCGTACAGATGCACTGGATAAGGTGAAAGTCCTAGCGATGCTGCCAGATGTGCTTCATGTCAGTGTGGAAATGGCAGGAAATTATTACGAAGTTCCGAAGGAAACCATTCACAGTTTGATTTTTGACAACAGAGAAGAAGTCGAATCTGATGGATTGAGGATACTGAAAGGGGATGAACTGATTTCCTTCAAGGAAATGGGTGTAATTGGAAAGAACACATCTTCTTTCACCATCATTCCACGCCGGGCGATCCTCCGTATTGGCATGTTACTACGTGACAGCGTTGTGGCCCAAAGAGTACGCAACTATCTGTTAAACGTCGAAGAGATAGCTCGTGTGGAAGCCCCGGAAGTCATTAAAAAGGCGGTCTCACCTGCATGGCGCACCATTCACTCTAACGTCAAAGCGAAGCGGGACTTATATCTACTCGTGGGAGTATCTAAGGAATCAGCCATTGCCCACGCTCTCACGCATGAGGAGCTGGAGTCCTGCGTTGACCTAACCGCCTTTAAACGCGAAGTCAGGACGGATGATACCGAAACGACCTTCACCCCTACAGACCTGGGTAAGCGACTAGAAAAACCGTTATCTGCGGTCAAGATGAATATCGCCTTGGAGAAGGCTGGTCTGCAGGTAAAAAACGCAAAAGGTAATTGGGAGCTTACGGACGAGGGGGAGCCTTATGCCAAATTAATGCCAGTCGCCATTCATGGTGGTGATGTCACTGTGGAGAGACTTGCAATTCGGTGGAGACAGAGTGTTTTGGCTGTTTTGAGGGAGGATGCCAAACAATGAACCTAAAGCACGACGGCCTAATCACAATTGCCACTGGAAACTCCCGAAAAGAGAAGAAATGGACTAATACAGAACTAACCTGGTCTCAGTTTCTTAGCAGGGTTGAAAATACCCAAAGAACTTCTGAGACAGTTGCAGAATACCGCCGGATGCCTAAAGCCGAGCAGGACGATCGGAAAGACGTGGGCGGCATGATTGGCGGGAAGCTGAAGGACGGCAGACGTAAGACTGGTTTTGTAGAATATCGTAGCCTGATTACGCTCGACATGGATTATGCTCAACCGGGCGTTTGGGATGATATCACATTGTTCAACAATTATGCTTGCTGCGTTTATAGCACTCACAAGCATACGGCAGAGGCTCCAAGGCTCAGGCTCGTTATCCCACTGGCACGGAAGGTTACCCCGGACGAATACCAAGCCCTCGCTCGTAAGATAGCAGCGGATGTCGGACTTGAATTGTTCGATGATACGACGTTTGAACCTGCAAGGCTTATGTACTGGCCCTCAACGTCCATCGACGGGGAGCATGTGTTTGAATTTCAAGATGAACCCTGGCTTGACCCGGATGTAATCCTCTCAAAGTACCACGATTGGAAAGATGCCTCCAGTTGGCCAGTCTCTTCAAGGGTTAGCCAGCATCATAATAAGTCAGCGGAAAAGCAAGGAGACCCACTTGAAAAGAAAGGTATTGTTGGAGCATTTTGCCGCACGTACTCTATAACCGAAGCATTGGAGCAGTTTTTAGGCGACATTTATGCTCCAGCAGGAGACGGCAGATATACCTTCCTGGGAGGCTCTACCTCTGGTGGTTTAGTGCTTTACGACAATGATGCTTTTGCGTATAGCCATCATGGCACAGATCCTGTCAGCGGCAAACTGGTCAACGCCTTCGATTTGGTGCGAATCCACAAATACGGTGCCCAAGACGACGGAATAGCAGAAGGCACACCTGCCAACCGTCGGCCCTCCTTTATGGCGATGCAGGAACTTGCCGTCAATGATGGGGCAGTTAAACAGCAGCTTATGTCTGAGAGTATGGCGGCGGCATTGGAAGATTTTAAGCCTGGAGACGATGATTGGGTTAAACGATTGGAGTACAAAAACGATGGCACGTTGAAGGCGACCATCGACAATATCCGTTTAATTATGGAGCACGATCCACGGCTTTGTGGGACTGTGGGGCATAACGAGTTCGCTCATCGAATCGAGCTATTAAAGGATTTACCTTGGCGTGATACAGATAAAGGTTCTAACTGGTCAGACTCGGACGATGCAGCACTCAGGCATTATTTAGAGCACGGCTATGATATAAGCCACGTAGGTAAAACGATGGACGCGATGTCCGTGATTGTCGAAAAGAACAGGTTTAATCCTGTGAAGGACTACCTCAACAGGTTGGTCTGGGACGGGGTAGAACGACTCGACACCCTGCTCATAGACTTCTTTGGTGCGAAGGATCACGAATATACAAGGGCTGTAACAAGAAAGGCATTGACCGCCGCAGTAGCGCGGGTATTAAATCCTGGATGCAAGTACGACTTTATGCTTCTCCTGATTGGTAAACAGGGACTTGGCAAGAGTTATATTCTAAAAAAGCTCGGCGGCAAATGGTTTTCAGACAGCCTGACAACCGTTACGGGGAAGGAAGCCTATGAGCAATTGCAAGGTGTGTGGATCATTGAAGTGGGCGAACTATCGGCCGCCAAGAAAGCTGATATCGACGCTCTGAAGCACTTTATCTCTAAGCAGGAGGATATATTCCGCGAAGCCTACGGGAGACGGACGGGAATATTCCCAAGGCAGTGTATCTTCGTCGGAACGACCAATGACTACGAGTGTTTGCGGGATAAAACTGGCGGAAGGCGTTTCTGGCCAGTGAACGTGGGGGCGGGTAAACAAAGCCTGTGGCAGGATTTAAACGTTGAACAGATTTGGGCCGAGGCAGTCCATGCCTATATTGCTGGGGAGGCGTTGTACCTTAGCCCAGAACTGGAAGAATACGCATTGACTGTTCAGGCAGAGCACACGGAGGAAAGTGAAAAAGCGGGTATGGTGTATGCGTACCTTGACATCCTCCTGCCTACCGATTGGGACACCAGGGACTTAAGCGCAAGGCGGTTGTTCCTGTCAGGGGATTTTACGAGCGGCGGGGGTACTGTGAGGCGCACTAGGGTTTGTGCCATAGAAGTATGGTGTGAGTGCTTTGGTGGCGATCCTAAGCAGCTTTCCGGGGTTCAGTCACGGGAGATTCGTAGCATATTAGATCACGCTGAAGGTTGGGAAAGGCATTATGGAAAGATCAAATTTAGGGTTTATGGTGTTCAACGAGGATATATAAGAGTCTAAGGTTGCCGGGGTTGTCAGAAGGCAACCGAGATTGGCAACCGTTGAAAGGCGCATGGATAGTGGGTTTGAGGGTGTTAGTTGCCTAAGTTGCCTATATATCTATATAGAGTATACAGAATAGGGTAATTAGGCGTGTATACCCGCGAGGGGTATAACTGCCTAATACGCCTATTCGTATATACTTATAGGAAAATGTGTAATTCTCGGCAATTTGGCAACCTAAAAGGCTTAAACCCAGACAGGGAGCGGTTTTCAGCGGTTGCCGTCAAAACTGTAAAAGTAGGTGGGTTGCCTTGAGAGAAAAAGTAATCGAACAAAAACTCAGGATTGAAGTCAAAGCCAAAGGGGGTTTAGCGTTAAAGTTCACCTCGCCTGGGATGGCAGGGGTGCCAGATAGGATTGTACTCACTTCCGATGGTCGGGTGTATTTCGTGGAGTTAAAAGCTCCAGGCAAACATCTATCACCCCGGCAAGTGAAAATAAGTTGTCTGCTTGAGAAGCTTGGCCATAAGGTGTGGGTGATCGACTGCCTGGAGAAAGTAGAGGAGTTTGTTGATGAAATATATTCCCCATAAATACCAAGAGTATGCAGCGAATCTAATATTGGACAAGCCCATCTGTGGAATTTTCCTCGGGTTAGGGATGGGTAAGACGATTATAACACTGACCGCCATTGATGAACTTCTCCATGATCGCTTCGAGACAAACAAGGTCTTGGTCATTGCGCCACTGAGGGTGGCTGAGGACACCTGGGGTCGGGAGTGTATAAAATGGGATCACTTAAAACATCTGAAAATATCTAAGGTGTTGGGGCCGGAGAAAAATCGGATAGCAGCCCTGAAATCAAATGCGGATATCTATGTCATTAACCGCGAGAACGTGGAATGGTTGGTCGAGCACTATAAAACTAAATGGCCGTTCGACATGGTGGTGATCGACGAGCTATCAAGCTTCAAGTCAGCCAGTGCGAAACGGTTTAAAGCCCTTCGCAAAGTCCGACCACTCATCAAAAGGATTGTGGGCCTAACCGGGACACCAGCCCCCAACGGACTGATTGACCTATGGCCCCAAATTTATTTGCTGGACAGAGGGGAGAGGCTCGGGAAAACACTGGGTGGTTATCGGGACAGGTACTTTGAACCTGACACAAAGAATTATCAGACAGGCGTTGTGTATACCTACAAGCTTAAGCTGGAATCCGAAGCAGCCATTTATCAAAAAATCTCAGACATCTGCGTGAGCATGAAGGCCCAAGACTATCTACAGATGCCGGAGCGGATCGACAATTTTGTCCATGTTGAGATGTCACTTAAAGAAAAGGCTTTATACGAACAGTTGGAGCGAGACATGCTGATTCCCTTTGCCGAAGGAGATATTGATGCGGTAAACGCAGCGGCTTTATCAAACAAGCTACTGCAAATGGCGAATGGTGCGGTCTACGATGAGTTTGGCGAGGTACGAAAAATTCATCATCGCAAACTGGATGCCTTAGAAACCTTGTGGGAAGCCGCCAATGGAAAGCCTATTCTGGTGTTCTACGCTTACAAACACGATAAGGCTAGGCTTTCAGAACTCTTCAAAGGCAAGGCTAAAGAGCTGAACACTTCACAGGACATTACGGACTGGAACGCTGGCAAGCTTGAGGTAGTTTTAGCACACCCGGCTTCGACAGGCCATGGCTTGAATCTACAGGCAGGTGGGAGCATCATCATCTGGTTTGGACTTACTTGGAGTTTGGAGTTATACCTTCAAGCCAATGGGCGGTTATACCGCCAAGGGCAGAAAGAGACCGTAGTCATTCACCATATCGTCACGGCTGGAACGATTGATGAGGATGTTATCAAAGCACTGAGTCGGAAGGAAGTCGGGCAAATGACCCTGATTGATGCAGTAAAGGCAAGAATGGGAGGCCAACAATGAAGACTATAGCAGAGATTTCATACGAAGATCTGATGAATTTGCTTTTTATCCTAGCAGACCTGGCGTGCGAATACCACGACATCCCAGGTGATTTTGCAGAATTGACAATGGCGGAATTTACTGAGTGGCTGGAAACTCAAAATGGAATCGTTATGCTGAAAAGAGGACGAGAGCCATGAAACCTGAAATACGAAAAAGGAAAAAAGAAAAGCGGCGCGTAGGTCGAGATCGTGGCTGCCATAGAAAGACAATTCCTAGTTCGAGTTGTTGTTTCTGGCATTTACGAGAACAAGGAGAGGTCAAAATGACAAGAGAAACTGTTGAAAAACTAACCCGACTATTTGCCACTAGCCTTCAATGCCCGAACGAGCGCAGATCGGGATGTGTGCGGGGATGCAAAAAATGTTGGATTGAAACCTTAAGGTCCATGTCAAAGGCAGAAAACGCAGCACTAAAAAGTCGGATCGAGCAATTTGTCGATTTGATAAAATCTGAGATTTGCCCGGATTTCATCGGACTCGTGGGACACGAGGACTTAAATTGTCAGCACCTTTGTGGTCAATGTTGGCGGGAAGCAATTGAGAAAGGGTGTAAATAAATGCAAAACGGAGAACTTGATCGGACTAAACAGGCAAAAGTCTTAGCATCCCTCCTGATCTCGGAATTAGAGCGAGCCAACAAAATATATGGGACAAGCTTCGCTTCACCGCATGAGGGCTATGCCGTGATGTTGGAAGAGATGGAGGAGCTATTTGAGGAAATCCGGCAAAAACGTCCGGACAAGGAACGGCTTCGTGAGGAAGCCATCCAAGTGGGCGCTATGGCAATCAAATTCATTTTGTCACTGGAAAAAGAGGCAAACGCAAGCTCTCCGATGAGCCAAGAAAAGTTACTGGAAAATGTAGCGAAATGCCGACAGTGCTTGTTTGCAGTCATGACTGCTGATGGATTAGCTGAGTTGGGAAGCGATCCCTGTGAAACATGTAATGGTGATTTATGTAACTGGCAGACAAACAGAAGGGAAGATCAAGAATGAACGAATTCATGGATAATCTAGCTATTGTGGCCGAACTACTCGAACGAAAAGACGCCGATTATGGCTACAGTTACGACGAAACCAGAAGAGAGTTCGGCCCGGTGGCGTTCCTCCTGCGGCTGAATGACAAATTCGTTAGACTAAAGACTTTGACAAGTAATGAGGCTCAAGTTAACGATGAGTCCATTGAGGATACGATTTCGGATATTATTGGGTATTGCACATTGGAACTGAGGTATCGAAAAAATATGAACACAGAATGGCTATGAGAATGCTGTTCGCATCGAAGTGAATTTGAGATCGAATGTGAAACGTGTGGTTCAAGAATTAACTGGAAGGACTAATACTGACAACAGGGGGTAGGGCAAAATGGATACGAAAGAGCGCGTTGAGTGGTTACTCAAAAACTATCATGGGATAAAACGGAGCCTGGATAGATTAAATTTCGAGATAGAGCGTTTCACTGGGTTGAGTTATGACAAGGTTATCGACATGTTGAACTTTACTACTCCAGAGGGCGAGCGTGTTACGAGCAACAGGGTATCGGATAAATCTGGGAGGATTGCACTTGGGTACAGAGAACACACAGAAAAGCTGAATAACGACGTGATGGGCTGGGCATGGCAGTATCACACACAAAAAAGCGAACTGGATGTGCTGGAGTATTGCATTACCCTTCTGGAGCCGAAGCTGTCCGAGGTTATAACGGATATGTTTATCAACAAAATGACGTGGACGCAGCTTTGTGATAAATATCATGTGTCGGTAGCTATGATTGGGAAGTATCGTAAAAAGGGTATTACAGAGATATGCGGGATGTATGATGCAAGGATGGCGGTTTACTAACAATTGATGTCTGAGGTACGGTAGGTAGAAGGCTGGTAGAATTAAGGTAGAAGGTTGGTTTAGTGACAGTATAACAATTTGGATGGTATAATCAAGATGTGAAAAATATATCTAAGGCTCTTGGACAAGCTGTCCGAGGGCCTTTTGTATACCGACACCCTCCTTTTTTCTATAGCGGCCTTCGGGTCGCATTCTTTTTAAAACACGGCTGCCTTATGGCGGCTTTTATATTTGATAAGGGTAGGGATGGATTATGGTGAAATGTAAGTTAATTGTCCCGATAGAATCAGAACGCAAAGAAAACTGTGCCAACTGTAAGCGTTGGATAGGTATGAGGTGTGGGGCTAGACACTTGTTGACTACGCCTTATGAGGAATCGAAGGAGTTTCAGGAGTTTGACCGTTTGATGCGAGAAAATAAAGGTATAGAAGGGCCTCTGTAAAACGAGAAATTAAAGGGGTGATTGTTATCGCACACTCAAAATGGCCTCAGGTACAGGAACAACTAATTCTTGTAGAAAGATGGGCAAGGGATGGTTTGACAGAAATCCAAATCTGCAAGAATCTAGGGATTAGTGTAACTGCATTGAATAAATTCAAGAAGCAACACGTTGAGTTAGTTCAGGCCCTTAAAAAAGGCCGTGAAATAGCCATTACGGAAGTTGAGAATGCCTTGTTCAAAAAGGCACTCGGCATAACCTATGAAGAAATTAAGACCTCGATTCGGATGGTGGATGGCGTTGAAACAAAATTTACTGAAAAGACCAGGAAATATTTACCTCCAGACGTGGCCGCGTGCAGCATATTGCTGAAGAACAAGGACAAAGAGCGGGGATGGTCAGATAATCCTCAAAAGTTGGCACTCGAAAGACAGATCTTTGAATTTAACAAGGAGATAGAGAGGGCAAAACTATATGGCGATGAAAATCCATGATATTCAAATAAAAAATATCAAACCATACAAACAGAATCCACGAGACAACAGCCAGGCCATCAAGGCTGTCGCCGAATCGATCAAACAGTTTGGCTTTAAAGTCCCGATTGTCTTAGATATAAACAACGAAGTGGTAGCAGGGCATACGCGCTTAAAGGCAGCGATTGAGTTGGGATTGGATACAGTACCTTGTTTAATCGCCGATGACCTTAGTGATGCAGAAATTAAAGCGTTCAGACTTGCCGATAATAAGACGGCAGAACTCGCAGAGTGGGACGAGGAATTGTTGAGGTCAGAGTTGGAAGCACTTAGTCAACTTAATCTGGATTTCTCAATGGCTGACTTTGGTTTTGATTTAATCGGTGAAGCTGCGGAAGTTAAAGCGGAAGTTGAAGAGGATGACTTTGACACGGATGCTGCTGTGGCAGAAATTGAAACACCAATCAGCCAGCGGGGAGACATTTGGATGCTCGGGAAACATCGTTTGATGTGCGGAGATAGTACCTCTCTGGAGGATGTCAGCCTTCTAATGGACGGTCATAAAGCCCGACAGGTCTTTACTGACCCACCGTGGAACGTCGACTATGGTGGGGGCAGTCATCCGAGCTGGAAGCCTGATCGACAGATCCTCAACGACAGCATGAGCGCAGAAGATTTTAAGGACTTCATGCTAAAAATATTCACGACCATGAGCGCGGTCAGTGAGCCGGGTTGTATGACATATGTTGTTATGAGTGCCCAAGAATGGGGATCTTTGATGGAGGCCCTACGTGAGGCAGGCTATCACTGGTCAAGCACGATTATCTGGAAGAAGGATTCGCTGGTGTTATCCCGAAAAGACTATCACACTCAATACGAGCCCATATGGTATGGATGGCTTGAGGGTAGCAGCAGACTTTGCCCTTTGGTGGACCGAAAGCAAAGCGACGTGTTTGAAATACCCAGGCCAAAGCGCAGTCCGGATCATCCGACGACCAAGCCCGTTGAACTGGTAGCTAGGGCCATCGTCAATTCAAGTCATAAAGGAGACCTGGTGCTTGATCTGTTTGGTGGATCAGGTACAACAATTCTCGCGGCAGAACAAACTGAAAGAGTCTGCAATATGATGGAGTTAGATCCCAAATACGCCGATGTTATTGCGAAGAGATATTATCATAACTACCCTGAAGATCCTAACGTTTATTTAGTTCGTAACGGAGAAAAGGTAACCTATCCAGATTTGAAGTAATGACTTGACTTACTATTGAAACAGAGCCATTAATGTACCTACAAAATTAAAAGGTAGGTGCAAACACAATGAACTATTCCTTCAAAGTAACAGGTTTAGAACGCAAGCAGGTTGCCTCAGTGATCGCAGAAGCAATCGGAGAGCAAGCACACTATTCAGGAGCACCAAGTTTCAACTATATTGTCGGTGACTGGACGATTGACAGAAACGGTATTGTTACAACGTCGGAAACGGGATTCCAAGAGGAGCATGTAACGCTACGGATGGTGCTCGATGCGCTTAACATTGCAGGCGCAAAGGCAGAGGGGAATTTGACGATAATCCTTCCAATGTCAGCACATACAGGAAACAGCCTGCGAAATCTTGTAAACTTGATATTCAGTAAGCAACACCTCATCCAAAAAGCCCTTGCTCGGCAAGAGGACATAATTCCGGCTAGTCTTGTTAAGGTCATCAACTCAGTACCCATCGAATCACTAGAAGAGTTTGCAGGGATCATCAATACAGGCATTGACGCTGGTACGATTATTGGGAACAGCGACCTAGATATTGACTTAGTGGACAAGGTCATACGGTTTACCTTTTTCGATGCCAGCCTAGATGCTGAAGAGATACATGCTTTCAGTATACTTTGCTGGCAACTTAACGAGCAAGCGAAAAAACAGAAGTTCAGCTCGATCAAACAGAAGGAGAGCCCGAATGAGTGTTATTCGATGAGGTGTTACCTTTTGAAATTGGGCTTTATTGGGACGAAATATAAAGCCGCACGCAAGACGCTCTTGAGCAAACTGGATGGGAGCTCTGCGTTTAGAACACCAGAAGCACAGCAAGCAGCAGAAGCGAAGCGCAAAGGTCAAAGACTGAATGCCTAATAAACTGAGGAACTTCGCAAGAGGTTCCTTTTTCTGTTGCCCTCGTGTCGCGTCACGTTCGCCTGTGACGCGTTCGTTGTTACCGCTGGGGAAGTGTTCAGACCGGGGCAGTTTTAGAATACCAGGGCGCAAGGACCTGATGGATCTAGGCGTAAGCCCCCCCATTCTTAGAAATCCAACGATTCTCCGCTGCCGTGTGCCCAACAAGCGTAGAACCGCAGCCGATTTTTTGAGTTAAATACGGCCAGGTTTTTAGGAAATATTTGAAAAAGAATTAACTTGCAATATGCCTGTTCCAGAGTGATGAATGTACTACCCCAAATGGACAGGAGGCAAAAAACGAAATGCGCAAGATTAACACTCTACAAAAAATAAGCGTGGTATCAATCCAATTGGTAAAGGAAAAAAGCTTGGCCTACGGTTCAAAGCAAATTAACTGTCCAGGGGATGCTGCTATCATAGCTGGGGAGTTTTTGGCTGGAGCCGACAGGGAGCATTTTGTGGTACTGTGTTTGGATACTAAAAGTAACATCAATGCACTCAATACGGTTTCCGTAGGTACGCTGAACTCTTCCCTAGTGCATCCAAGGGAGGTTTTCAAAGCAGCCATCTTAGCCAATAGTAATTCAATAATCCTTTGCCATAACCACCCCAGCGGAGATCCAACTCCCAGCAGGGAGGATTTAGATGTAACAAAGCGATTGGTTGAAGCTGGTAATATCCTGGGCATTGAAGTGATCGACCATGTTGTCATTGGAGATAATGGCAAATATGTGAGCTTAAAAGAGCGGGGGATGATGGTTGCTTCTGACCAAGAGCGCGGGTAAATCAGAACCAGTGGGGAACCTCGAAAGGGGGCTCCTTTTCCCTATTGTCCCTGTCTCGCGCGACGCTGCCTTGTGTGGTGAGAAATTGAATATGTAGGACAAATATACGGGGCCTTCGCAAGAGGCTCCTTTTTGAATGGAGGAACTTAATGAAGTATTTATTTATCCCGGTGCTCGCTACGGTCATGC
>OMOF01000190.1 GCA_900290375.1 Candidatus Desulfosporosinus infrequens | reverse complement strand
ATAGCTGATAAAAAAATAGCAGAAAACTTTCTAACTTCATACAAAAACCATGATTGGGAGTCAATTAAGAAATTATTACATCCTGACATCGAATGGACTCTCCCCGGAGAAGGCAAAATATCAGGTACGGCAAAGGGAGCAGCCGCAGTGATTGAACGTGTCGAAACCATTGTAAATGGAGGTGTAGTAACAAAACTCCATCATATACTTGTTGGGCAGCGCGGACTTACTCTATCGCTGAATAATACCGCAACTTCTGCAGACGGCAGAGTTTTAAATGAAGAACTTGCTACTGTGCTGACAATTCAGAACGGTCTTATAACCAAAATTGATACATACCTTTCGGATGTGCCAATGATGGAAAGGTATTTTACTAAGTCGAACTAAAAACCGATATTGTCTAAATACAGTCACCTAATTCGGCACAGTCTAACTGTGCCGGATAATTTTACCGATTTAGCCTGACTGGTGGTAGGATCAGTTTATAATTACCAAGGAACTTTGCCGTTCTCGTCAAAGAAACCTCCGGTTGAATTATTTTCAGTGATTGCAAGGCTAACCACGGCTTTGCCAGCTTGCTCAACAGAGCGATATCCCCTATACCTATTTAAGTGATTAGTTCATGTACACTATCTTCACTAAAGACCCATATTTGCACGTATTTTTAAAACTTTAACTTCCGGTTATTCTTATTTCGTTCAGAGTTTTGCTTACTAATCTAGACTTCACAAAATCCATATTTTGTATATGGTTACCATTGAAGTGAGCGTAAATCGAAAATGGCACCTTTGGTGGTATCCTTTTATGTGAGCGTTGGGCGCCATTTTGGTACCCTTTAAGTAAGCGAATCCATTCCACACAAGCACACATAAAAATCTGAGTTTTTGGGACTTTAATAAATGGCTGTATTAGACTTCAGTGTTGATTTTATCTACTCTTTAACTAAGCCAATAGTTATGAATGAATTAAATTATCCTGCGGTATAAATTGCGGTATACCAAAGTAGGATTTAGCGATATCAGAGGTATAAAGAAAGTTTATCTAGAAAGAATCTGGGAGACCCAACTTCAGTTTGTTAAAAACTCGTCAAAGAAGCCAAATATGGATGAAGGAAACAACGCTTAAAGGTGCGAGATTCCTCATCCACTTATTATTATCCCCTATGGTCTACTTTGCTGTAACCAACTCATTATCCGCTAAATCATTTTCGACATTTTTGACAACCATGGACAGCATCAACTTAATCCTGTTCAGTTGATTGACTTCACTCGCTCCAGAATCATAGTCAATGAAGGCAATATTCGCCATAGGATAGCTTCGCTTAATCTCTCGGAACATCCCTTTTCCTGTGATGTGATTCGGCATACAAGCAAATGGTTGCAAACACACGATATTATGAACACCTTCATGAATCAACTCGACCATCTCACCCGTCAGAAACCAACCTTCGCCCGATTGGTTGGCAAGCGACAAATGTTTTTCAGCATGTTTCGCTATCTCTTTAATAGCTTTTGGGGCTTCAAACCGCTTACTGGCTGTCAAAGCCTTCTTCATCTCTTTTCGGTAGGACTCTATCTTTTTGATTGAAAACTTGCTCGACAGCATCCCCATAAAACTACCTGATAATTTCTGATATTTAATCTCGTTATCAAAGGCACTGTAGAGCAAAAAGTCGGTTAAGTCAGGAACAACAACTTCAACCCCCTCGGCTTCTAACATTTCCACAATATTGTTGTTAGCCATTGGAAGGAATTTAACAAGAATTTCACCAACCACGCCAACTTTTGGCTTGACCAATCCCTCGCACAACTCCAGATTATCAAAATCCATGACGATTTGGCGAATATTGTGTGTATGTTCCTTTTTACCCCCTGTTTTTAGGGTTTCTTGGCATCTTTTTACCCAAACATCGTATAAGCGGTTCGCAGACCCTACAAACTTTTCATACGGTCTAACCTTATAAAGAACTCGCATCAAAAGGTCTCCGTAAATGA
>OMOF01000051.1 GCA_900290375.1 Candidatus Desulfosporosinus infrequens | reverse complement strand
CTCACGCGCGAGCTCTTGAATTCGAAAAACATGTTCATCGACATCAAGCTCAACAGGGGAAACGTAGAGTATGTGTAATATTCCCGCCTCGATATAAGGTCTGATATCCTGGCCTATTTGAATAAAATTATTAATGATTTGTAAAGGATTTTCTTCCAAACTAACAAAGACTGTGACAATCCCCGACTTTATACCAGCTAACGCAAAACTAAGAGCTAACATAGTTTTTCCCGAACCTGAAGGTCCTGTGACTAAAGTAGTTGAGGCTTTAGGGATACCGCCTCCCATGAGTTGGTCTAGTTTTGGAACCCCTGACGAAACTCGCTCCGAATACTGGGTGATGTCTTGTTCCATCACCGTGGAGTTTAGACGAGGATATACGTTTAAGCCATCACCAGAAATCTTAAATACAGCCTCTCCATTTGAATGGTTAGTCCCTCTCATTTTTAGGACACGTAAGTATCTTTTTTGTTGCCTCTTTTCTTCCGTTCCATAGAGATAAATAATACCATCGGCTATCGCACTTTCAGGTCTGTTTTCTATATCTTCTTCCGAGTACTCTCCTAAAAGAACGGTTGTACAGCCCCAAGTTGTTAATCGAACGGATAGATCCGTAATAAACTCCCGAAATTCCATCGAATTGGGAATGATATCGGCGAAGGTTTTGATGGTATCTATAAAAATTATTTTCGGTTGGTATTCTTTAAGATAGTTATCAATTAATTTAATAGCCTGAGTCGGGCCCTCTTTTCGTAACACGCCACCCAAGTCTTTATAAATAATACTTTTCTGCACTTTATTAATATCAAAAAAACTAAACTCTTGCTGAAATTTCATGATTTTAATTTGCGGTTCGGATAGAGTCGTGACGTATAATACCTTATCGTCAATTCCAGCATTTTGGAACATCATCTGGTGAGCCAAGATTGTTTTTCCTGTTCCAGGTCGTCCAGCGAGCAATATTGTAGAACCCTTGGGTATGCCTCCGCCTAAAATCTGATCCAATACTATTATGCCAGTCGAAATCCTGTCCATTTCTACCTCATCCTCCCCNNTCAATCATGAACTCACCTAGCTCTTCAGTGAGTTGTTTTACCACTTGCTTACCAATTAGCTGGACCAAGGTGTTGACAATGTTATTCAGGAACTCCGTAAGCACCAGCACT
>OMOF01000181.1 GCA_900290375.1 Candidatus Desulfosporosinus infrequens | reverse complement strand
TCGAACGAGGTTCGCATTCTGAGCTTTTGCTCAAAGAAGAGCTTTACTATAAAATGTTTATGATGCAGCAGGGAACTATGATGTAAAACAATGTAATACGAAACATGATCACTAAATAAATTACAGAACACGGAAGGAGAAACAATTGTCAAAAGAGAATAGTTAACATAATGATTGAAATATGGAAAACAGAACTAGTTAAGAGGTTCCTGATGTAATTAAAAAAATTTTTTCCTTGATCAAGGCTGAGGTATACAGTTTTTACTGTGGAGAAATGTACCACAGTATTTTAAACTTGGTGCGCATATAATTGAATGTGCAAGTATATATGGAATGAATGTTTCAATCTGGTGCCTCAGGCACTAGACGTTAGTCTTAGGAAAGTATAAAAACATATTGAAACTCAATTGGATAGTAAGATAATTGGAGGGAAAAACTGTATGTTTACAGATAAAGAAAGCTTTAAGCAAGCATATCTAATGAAATTGATCGAGGGGGAAGGGATTAATTTAAATGACGCAACCCATTGGGATCAGTTTGTGGCATTGGTCATATTAGTAAAAGAAAAAATGAGTTATTATCGAGCTATCAACCAAAATTCGATGTCTCAGGGAAAACAAGTTTATTATTTTTCGATGGAGTTTCTAATTGGCAGGCTTCTCCTGAATTATTTAGTTAATTTTAAAATAGAGGATCTCGTACGAGAGGGTTTGGCAGAGTTAAATATTAATCTTGATGATCTCTTAGAACAAGAAGCGGATCCGGGCTTGGGTAATGGAGGTTTAGGAAGATTGGCAGCGTGTTTCCTCGACTCGATGGCTTTTTTAGGAATCGAGGGACATGGTAATGGGATTCGCTATAAATACGGGTTATTCGAACAAAAAATTGTGGCGGGCAACCAGGTTGAAGTAGCGGATAACTGGCTAAAAAATGGTTATCCTTGGGAAATACGTAAGCAAAATAGAGCTGTTGTTGTGAAATTCAAAGGAAATATCAGAACTGAGCAAAATGAGGGGAGACTTACCTTTTATCATGAGAACTATGAACAGGTACTTGCAGTCCCGTACGATGTTCCGATTTTGAGTTATGAAAATTGTTCTTATATCAATAACTTAAGGTTATGGAGTGCAGAAACGACCTGTGGAGAACTGGATTTGGTCTGTTTTAATCGTGGAGAGTTTAATCAGGCTACAAGCTTTAAATCGGAGGTTGAGGCTATTTCATATATTCTCTATCCTGACGATAGTAGTCGTGCCGGAAGAGAGTTAAGACTAAAACAAGAATATTTTTTTGTTGCCGCAGGGTTAGGGTCTATCGTACGAAGTTATAAAAAGAAAGGCATAAATTCCTTACAAGAGTTCTCAAGACGAGTAGCCGTTCATATTAATGATACTCATCCTGTATTATGTATTCCTGAACTAATGCGCATATTAATGGATGAAGAAGGCATGGGATGGGATGAGTCTTGGAATATCACAGTCAACACTATGTCCTTTACCAATCATACCATTATGCCTGAAGCCATGGAAAAATGGCCGATTGATCTGTTCAAGGGCCTTTTGCCTAGGATCTACCTGATTATTGAGGAAATCGACCGAAGATTTAAGGAGAGTTTAGTACGGAAATTCCTGGATAATGAGGAGGTGGTTCGCAATACTCAAATTCTTAAAGATGGGTATGTTTGGATGGTCAACTTGGCGATTATCGGAAGCTCATCGGTGAATGGGGTTGCAAAATTACACACCGAAATTCTCAAGGAGGAGGTCTTTAAAGAGTACAATCGGATTTTCGGTTATAAATTTAATAATAAAACAAATGGTGTTAATCACCGGAGGTTTCTATTAACAGCAAATCCCAAACTGTCTCGCCTGATTACGGACGCCATAGGCCCAAGCTGGAAAGAAGAGGCTGGGGAACTCCAGAAACTTCATGGTTTAAAGAATGATCGTAGCTTTTTAGAACAACTCGCTAAAGTGAAATACGAAAATAAATGTCGCTTGGCCGAGAGGGTTAAGACTAAACAGGGCATTGATCTTGACCCTCTGTCAATTTTTGATGTTCAAGTGAAGAGAATTCATGCCTATAAAAGACAATTGCTTAATGTGCTAAAGATCATGCACTTATACAATAAGGCTATCAACGATCCGGAGTCACTTACGACTTCGCATACTTTTATTTTTGGTGGAAAAGCTGCACCAGGATACCATTATGCCAAAACTGTCATTAAACTAATTAATGCCCTAAGTCAGAAAATAGAGCACGATCCAAAAGTTAACCAGAAATTAAAGGTTGTATTTTTAGAGAATTTCAATGTTACTCAAGGAGAATTTATTTATCCGGCCGCTGACATCAGTGAACAGATATCGACAGCCAGCAAAGAGGCTTCCGGTACAGGAAACATGAAATTTATGATGAATGGTGCCCTTACCCTGGGAACCTTAGATGGAGCCAATGTGGAAATTAATGAGGCGGTGGGCAAGGATAATATTTTTATCTTTGGACTTACTGCCGAACAGGTATTGCATTACACCCGCTATGGCGGGATGCCAACTCCGACATTAGAACGTGTGTAGATCAATTAAACAGTGGATTTTTTGATAATATTGGTGAAGAATTTAGAGTATTATACGATTCTTTAATGATATATAACGATGAATTCTTTGTCTTAAAAGATTTTAGTTCTTATTTTGAAATGCATGAAAAACTCCAAACGCTCTATTCGAATCAAAAAGATTGGAACAAGATTTCCTTAGTCAACATCGCACAATCGGGAATATTCTCAAGTGATCGGACAATTCGAGAATATTCCGACAAGATATGGAAGATAAAATACCGAACTATCAATAACATCACTTGTAATTAAATGATTGAAGGGTAGGTAAGGTCGAAATGAAAACGATTGCATAAGTAAGAGAAAGGGGAAAAATGTATGAGAAAACAAGAATGTGTAGCAATGCTATTGGCTGGTGGACAAGGAAGCAGACTGGGCGGTTTAACGCGGATTCGGGCCAAACCAGCTGTCTCATTCTGTGGCAAGTATCGAATTATTGATTTTACTTTGAGTAACTGCTCAAATTCACACATTAACACGGTTGGTGTTCTTATCCAATATAAACCCTTTCTCCTTAATTCCTATATTGGTTTGGGTTCAGCTTGGGACTTAGATAATCCTTACGGTGGGGTCCATATTTTGCCCCCATTTATGAGTGAGAAGGCAGGAAGTTGGTATAACGGAACAGCGAATGCCGTGTACCAAAATTACGAATTTATTGATTATTACGACCCTGAATATGTGATTATCCTTTCTGGAGATCATGTTTATAAAATGGATTATACCTTGATGTTAAAGTTCCACAAAGAGAAAAACTCAGACATTACCATCGCTACGATTGAAGTTCCGTGGGAGGAAGCGTCTCGCTTCGGAATTTTAAGCGTTGATGAAGATGAACGAATCACAAAATTTACAGAAAAGCCTTCTCAACCAGATAGTAATCTTGCTTCGATGGGCGTCTATATTTTTAACTGGTCAACACTTAAGCAGGCGTTAATTGCAGATTCAAAAGATAATCAGTCTCAAAATGACTTTGGCCAAAATATCATCCCTCAGCAATTAAAAGAAGCGAAACGAGTCTATGCGTACAAATTCCAAGGGTATTGGCGAGATGTTGGTACAATTGAAAGCTATTATCAAGCTAATATGGAGTCCTTAAGAGCTGGACACTTCCTAAATATATTCGATCCAAAGTTTCGGATATTTTCGAATGAAGATATCTTACCTCCTCATTTTGTGGGTTCTACAGCCGTCATAGAGAATAGTCTTGTTTGTAATGGTTGCGTTGTTCATGGTAAAGTAAGCAATTATATCCTAGCACCAGGCGTTTATGTAGGAAAAGGTGTACAGATCAAAGATTCTATTTTATTGCCATATGTTAAGGTTCACCAAGGATCAAGAGTTTACAAGACGATTGTTGGGGAAAACGCCGAAATTATGCGCCACTGTATTATTGGCACTGAGGAAGAAAATGCATCGGATCAAGAAGGAATTACAGTGATCGAAGATAATCATATAATTCCAGTAGATTCGGTGATCGAAGCAGGCACGAACGTTTAAAAAGGACTCAAGTTTGTTCGAAAGGTGGGAGCAATGATGTCGAACGCTATAGGGATAATATATGCTAATAGCGCACCTGACAGCTTGCAAGGACTTGCATCGGAAAGGCCAATCGCTGCTGTTCCCTTCGGAGGAAGATATCGAATTCTAGATTTTGCGTTATCGAGTATGGTTAACTCTGGGATAAGAACGATTGGACTGGTCACACCACACCATTATCGGCCTCTTTTAGATCACTTGGGAGCTGGTAAAGCTTGGTTTCTAGACAGGAAAGATGGAGGGCTATTTATCTTGCCCGGTGTCTTCCATGGTTTGGCAAGAAATGAGCATACGTTTTGTATTAAAGACTTGCAAAATAACTTGGAATACTTACACAAGGATTTTGCCGAAAATGTAGTCATTAGTAGCGGCGATCAAATATTTAATATAAATTTTAAGCTCGCACTTCAAGTCCATAGTGATATGCAGGCCGACGTTACCATGATTTACAAAGAAATGAGTAACTCGACCAATCTGACCAATGAGATGTTTTTTGAGATGACTAAAAATCATAAGGTATCTCATATAGATAAGAAGGGTATAGCGAGGGGAAAACTAGTTCAACCGTATTTTGTCAATATGTTAATCATCCGACGGGAACTGTTAATAGATATTATTGAAAAGTATAGCTCCATTGGATGTACTGACTTAATAGATATATTAACTGCGAATCTGGGAGTCCTTAAAGTATATGGTAGCCCAACCTGTTCATTGATTGGAACAATTCACACAGTTAAGGATTACTTTGACCGGAGTATGGATCTACTGAATCTTGAGGTTCGAGGAAAATTATTGTTGGGGGAAGATCGGATCCATACAAAAATTAAGGATAATCCTCCCACACGCTACACTTTACAAGCCAAGGTCAGTAATTCATTTATTGCTAGTGGATGCACTATCTCAGGAGAAGTAGAGAACTCGATTATTTTCCGAGGCGTGATTCTAGAAGAGGGATGCCAAATAAAAAATAGTATAATTCTTCCGAAATGCCATATTCATGCCGATGCCCAAATGAACTATGCGATACTTGATAAATCAGTGACCGTTAATGGCGAAAATGTTTTGAAAGGGAGTTCGGATAGTCCTTTAGTCGTTCTAAAAAGAACAGTGATCTAGAATTTGAAGGGCGTGAGTGTATGAAAATTGTTTTTGTGATTGCAGAAGCAGATCCTTTTGTTAAAACAGGAGGTTTGGGGGAAGTAGGGGGCTCATTACCTGCCTTCTTGCACAAACAGGGTGTTGATGTACGAGTAATAATGCCTAAGTACAGCGCCATTGCGGAGAGTTTTCGTAAAGATTTTAAACATCTGGCCCACTTTGATGTCCCAGTTGCTTGGCGAAAACAATATTGTGGCTTAGATGAGATGGTTTATCAGGGTGTTCATTATTATTTTATTGACAACGAGTATTATTTTTCACGCCCTAGTATTTACGGGGAATATGATGATGCTGAGCGATTTGCTTTTTTTTCTCGAGCCGCACTTGAGAGCTTAAGCCATATACCGGGCTTTAAGCCAGATATCATCCATTGCCACGATTGGCATACAGCCTTAATACCCCTCATGCTTAAAACATTTTACAACCGAGAGCCCCTCTATTTTCCAATCAAAACAGTATTTACGATTCATAACTTATACTATCAGGGAATTTTCTCTAAGGAAGTTCTGGGTGATATTGTAGGCCTCGGGATGGAGTATTTTACAGAGGATACCTTGGAATTTCATGGTGCTGTCAACTTTATGAAGGCGGCTTTGTTGTATGCCGATCGTATTACGACGGTTAGTCCAACTTATGCACAAGAAATTCAAAATTCTTATTACGGAGAAAACCTTGACGGACTTTTAAGAAAAAGAAGCGAATTTCTGATTGGTATTTTAAATGGGATCGACTATCAGGTCTATGATCCGTATAAGGATCCCTATCTTCTCGTGCCCTACAACAATTTCCCTTTTGCTAAAGAAGAAAATAAAAAACACTTACAGAATGTTTTTGGACTGCCGATTCAAGGAGATAGAGCAGTACTGGGCATGGTCTCTCGACTCGTAGATCAGAAAGGCTTGGATTTATTAGCCCATGTTATGGAAGAAATACTTGCCCTAGATGTTCAGTTGGTTATCCTTGGCACTGGAGAGCACCGCCATGAAAAAATGTTACGTTATTTCGCCTCTAAGTACCCTGAGAAACTGGCAGTTAGACTAGAATTTTCAGATAAACTGGCGCATGAAATTTATGCTGGGGCAGACTTACTCTTGATGCCCTCTCGTTTTGAACCCTGTGGTATTTCCCAGATGATCGCGCTGCGTTATGGGACGATTCCAGTCGTAAGGGAAACCGGAGGGTTAAAGGACACTATTATGCCTTATAATGAAAAGACTGGTTTCGGTAATGGATTTAGTTTTGTAAATTATAATGCGCATGAATTGTTATTTGCAATACAAAATGCCTTGAAAATATACCAAGAAGATAAACTGGTA
>OMOF01000793.1 GCA_900290375.1 Candidatus Desulfosporosinus infrequens | reverse complement strand
AAGGGCACACTCGGCGGCTTCTTGGATGATGTGTTGGTGGATTGGGGTGTCTTAGGTGAGGTGGGGGAGCGGAGTTTGTAGATTTGACCGATCGTTCTGACGCTTCAAATATACCAGTCACTCAAGAACAACCTGGCGGCTTTGACTGTCCGGATGTTGACGCATAATGCGGCCAGCACAAGAAAAAAGAGGTCAGACCCAAAATGTTGGTCGAACCTACTCCTCTCAGATGAGGAATATTATCGCCAATAATTCATGATTAACAATATTCTTGGGCATAGTCTCCTATATGAATAATTATGCGAAGGCGACCTTCAGCTTATAAGTGCTGAGGTCGCTTTTTTTCATTGCTGCAAAGAATGTTCAACAATCTCCATGCCGCGTTCTATAATTTTCTGATCAGCAGCTTCTTTAATTGCTTCTTTCTCTTTCCAAGGAACTTGGCTGTAAAAATAATATATTTTGTAAGAGTTGTATAGCTTATCATACTCTTCATATTTCTCTTGTAAACTCATTTTCCGGAACTTCCTAGATTTTTTCAAGTCTGCAATTGCACCTGGAAAGGAAGAGCTGAAGTCGAACTCCCTTCGGAAAGCACGATAATCCATGTTTTTATCCCCCTTGTATTTCAATGCATAGTATTTCTTACTTCTTGCCGCGCACGTTCTAATATTTCTTTCATTGCTGCATTTTGTATGGTGCGTTTTTCTTCGTCTGAAGGTCCTTCTGAAAGAAAATTGTTCTTGGCGAACTTGTAATATTCATCTATCAACTCTTTTTTCTTGTTATTATCCATTTTGCGGAATGGCCGGTCATAAATAATATGGTCGATCATCTCAGGTAGGTTCGTTTGCAAATCAAGTTCTCGTCGGAAAATGTAGTCATCATCCATTGTTAAACCCTCCTTGATTACATTTTTGCCATTTTGGATAAAAGATATTTACACTAAGTCTAAAAGAAAGAGACAATAGATAGGCTCAGCAGTAAAAAGTCTGTTGCGCCTATTTTTTTGCCAATTTACTAATTAAACAGCGGCTATCGATCTCCAATATCAAAAAATCACAGTTGGTGGTAAGTATACCCACCATGACAACAGAATGGCAAAAAACAGCAACAAAAATATTAACAGAGCATACGCCAAAAGTATGAGTCTTAAATTACCAATAGCAATGTCTGACTTATGAAATATTCTTATCAATTGATATCTAATAAAAACTTCGACGGCTTCCTTAGTATTCTTAGGGTTGGTAGTATATCTTGGGTTATCTTCAGTGGGGGCTATTAATACTGCTTTAGGCTTCAACAAGGGGTTAATTCTAACGTTTAAAAAAAAGTCTACTGTCATCCAAACTGAGACAAATGTTTCTATGATTGCACCTGCAATAAGCACTGAAAGTATCTTAACTCTTATTGCCCCCTCATACCCAAAGCTGAGATTGAGGAAATTCATAGTTCTAATAAAAAGGTGATAAAGCACTTAAATACCCTCCTCTTGATTTTTCTGTTCGATAAAACTTCGATAGAGCTCATACATATTGTCGTACAGGCCATCCTTCTCTTCATCAGTTAACCTGCGATTATGACTGATATCAGTCAAAATACGTTGTAATGACTTCCTGGCAAGTATCTCATCCTTAGTCAAAATCGGTATCTTTCCCCATCGCCTAAAAAGCCCGTCCTCTTCAACCTCATAAACCTTGGCAAAGGTAGAAATCAAGTGATCGGAGGGCATTCTACCTCTCTCGATCTCTGATAAGTGCGCAGGTGTAACTTTGATTAACTTGCAAATTGATGCAAGGGATCTATCCCCGCGAAGTTGTTTAAGATATTGTCCTGCGTCAAACTGCTTTATAAACTGCTCTCGTTCCGGATTACCATTATCACCTGAATTATCCATATTTCCCCCTAATCACCTAATGAATTCAATTAAGATATCATGTACTATTGATTTATAGTAAATACTATAAGTTTAAAAGCCAAAAACTTTTAACAAAAGTTTGCCCTATTACTAGCTATTTAATGTATCTTTAATCTGTATAAGTTCCTTGTTTTCAAACAGGAGCTTTTTTTATTCAGAGGAGG
>OMOF01000085.1 GCA_900290375.1 Candidatus Desulfosporosinus infrequens | reverse complement strand
CAGATACCGTCATTGAATCCATTGAAGGTTATCAGATGACGAAGGAACAAAAGGAACGTATAGGGGGGTTGTGTAGTAACGGGACAGAAATTCCGGTTACTACACCTAATTTTTACCAAATAGTTTTCTATCCATTGGTTGCAACGGCCTCAACTTACCGTCCAATATTTCTTCGGGTAAATCAAATGAATAATGCCCTACAATATTTATATGATCATAACCAAGAGGAGAAAGGCGTTTTACGTCATCATAATTGACGATGTAACCTCCATTTCGAATAGCATCCAATGCTATTTCCATATAGACTGTATTCCAGAGAATAATAGAGTTTGTAACCAATCCTAATGCATTCAATTGGTCTTCTTGTCCTTCACGGTGCGGTTGATGAATCTCGCCTTTTTTGCCATATAAAACGGTCCTTTTAAGTCCATTTTCCGATTCACCGCGATTTAGCTGAGTCAAAATACGCCTGCGATAATCTTTGTCATCCAAAAAAGATAATTGATACATAGTCTTGAAAATTCGTCCGAACTCTCCAGTCGCACGACCAAGCATAGTTGGATTGCCACCTCTTTGTAACATTTTTATAAGATTTGTTGGATTTATAGTGCCAAGTTTAAGTGAACCTGCCATGCGAATCATATCATCCCAGTATTTAATGATAAGTCCTTCACGCAATCTGTTTTTAGATAGGCTATTCAAAACACCATAGTCTGCATTGGAGTCAAATCTCCAAAGTCTTGATCCTCCTATGTCAGCAAGGCGTGGACTAAAGCGATAACCCAATAATGCAAATAGGCCAAATATAATATCGCTGTATCCGGCAGTATCGGTCATTATTTCACGAGGTTTAATCGTTGTCTCTTGGCCTAAAACCAGTTCAAGCAAATATAAGGAGTCTCGAATAGTTCCTGTGATGACAAGCCTATTCAGCTCAGCAAATTGATCACTGATAAGATCATAACTTGGGGTTCTGTGCACATATCGTCCAAAAGTCCGGTAGAGGGATCAGTGCCCAAAAACTCAATATTGAATGTAACATAACTGCATTTCGATACATTCGAAAAATGCCCACAAAGCATTGGTACGACTGGGCCAGTGGGTATTATACAGCATGAATTAATTCTAAGCATCGTTTGGAATGTACTTATTTGATATAAGTATCAAAATAAAGATACATAACGAAAGGCGGTAAGTTATGACGACCGTGGAGCCGATTCGCGATAGAAAAAGCTGGAGCCAAAATCTAACCGATCATAGAGAACCACTAGAAATAGATCTATTGCCTGACAAAATCGGGTAACTCCTGCCTAATCAGTAGTTTGACTATGCTATTGAACTTTTAGACGATATGTGTACAGAACCCCATTTTGGCTCTACGAAAGTTCTGATTATTAAATTGCAATCGGAACTTCTGCACTCTTGGAGGTAATATATCGATTTTTGTAAGGTGGAAGCCGTACGAACTAAACTTTAAGTTCCGATACCTACACTTTTAGGAACTTTGCCTTAGAAATTAACCACTATTATCCATATACTTTGCGGGTGGTGACAGCTTCGCTGGCGCTACCCCTACATTCGGAATTTATGGTAAATATATGATATAACATATAGGCTCTGTTACCATAGGGCAAAACTTCAGTAAATATATTGATATTTACAAGAAGGGATAACCCCCTTCGACAGTGTAGCGTCACGGTAAATAACCACCCTCCCATCCAACGACTGGAGTTATAGTCCCATCTACATTCAGTTGCTCGGTAGGGACTGGGACAATAGAATTATTTGATGATATAGTCGGATCATTTAAAGCTTGCAAATAGGTCTCGGCTTTGTTTAGAGCGGATTCATAGTTTACAGTTAATCCAGAGGTATCTGTAACGTAAATGGGATAACCATTATTCTCACTAGTTGTTAAGGCATTAACAAAAGCTCTTTTCATAGTTCCACCAGTCGCGAGCATATTCAAGTAATAACAGCCGACATACTGATCAGCGGCATTTTGATAAATGACTATCGTCGGAGCAGCCATAGCTGGTGTTACTACGGTAACTAACATCATGCTAGTTAAAGCGAGTGTAGATAAGAAAGTTTTAATTAGATTATTTCTCATATATATTTCCTCCCGTTACCTCTCCTTACTAATTTTCCTTAAGTAAGCAAGGGCGTCACCGCCCAAGCTCCTCAACAGAACCGTACTTGCGTAGAGTAGGTGACCAACGAGTTACTATCCAAAGATAGCACTTTTCCAAACACCCCTCTCAGAACGGAGCGTGCCAGTTTCCTTGGCACTCCGCTCGCCAGTGATTAGCCGTCAACCGACAGTGACGTTTGTTAACCTCTTACCATCATAGTTTCCCAATGAATTTTAGTGTGGCATTCATAGCATACTGCAAGTGTTTTTCTTCTTATTGCTATCATTCGTTTCATCCATTCGGGTTTTTCTTTTCTTCCGTTGTTTTCAAGGTCTCTTAGTTTCTTAACATGATGCATTTCGATGTTCCCACTGGATTCGCATAGTTCACACGTATCCTTAAGCAAACGATCAATGAGTTGACTCTTGGTGTTGTATATTTTTCCTGTTAGTAATGCATCCTCAATAACAGCGTCCTTCTTAAATCCGAGTTTAAACCCTTCGAAGTACGTGACCAACGGTTTTTTCCTTCCCGTATCACTTCAGTTTGAATTACCTTGTAGTTTTTACCATCCGTTTCGCGGGTAGTTTTGTACTTCTTGAATATTATATTAACTGTTGTTTTATATTTATTCGCAAGGGTTCGTGCTAACGATAATTCCATTGTCCTCTTGAGATGGTGTAACTGATGTGCATTGTAAGCAAGTAAATAATATTGGGCAAATCCCCGAAATTCTGATTGGTATTGAGCGATAATATCAAAATCAGAATTAATCGTCAGCTCTCTTCGCTGAGTCGGTTTTCCACCTTTTTTATATAACATTGCTTTGTTTTTCATCTTTTTGTCTGGAATGCGGAAACCGATCACTCTATTTATCTGCGTTGCCCTCGTCTGTCATGTTTTGTGTTCTGTTCTGTTGCAGTACCTGGATGTCATGGCCGAGAAACCGCGCTTTTTAGGTAAAAAATTCCTCAGTGTACCACCTCCCTCGGCAATGGCCCAGCAAATGCTCTCCTTCGTTGGGATTCCATTGCCAGCTAAGATCATTTATTTGGAATAATCATTAAACCTAATACTCACATTCATAAATATAGCTCCGCCATCAGCGGGGCTTTATTTATGTGTAGTGCAAAATTGTACCCACAAACCCTTGCTGCTCCTGGGGCACTGTCAAGGATGAGCAATAGACGGCATCGACTTTTTCAATTAGATAATAAATACGCAACTCAATATCTTCACTTTTGTTTCGGCTCGTTTGTTCCCTGTTCTACGCTTTAACCTAATGATACGGGCTACTGGCCATGGACAAGTTGAACCCTGAACGCGTACACTACACGCCAGTAGCGAATGAGCCAGAAACTTATATTTGCCTGTTCGCACTATAGATTTAACTATATCACCTACCAAGTACAATATCGTGTCGAAATTTGGTTGGGATATAAAAAAGACATATGGAAATGGGAAGCCAAGGGAAATATTATTACGATATGTTAGTAGCCTCGCGAACGCAGGGAGCGGGGTATGGTGTGTACGCGTACTATGGTCGTTATCTATAAGGTCTAGTAATTCTAAGTAATCGTCCATACTACTTAATGGCACCATTTCAACACCCTCCCTCTTATCCCGAATACCATCATTGATGGAAATAAGCGTAAATTCATACACATAGAAAAGGGCACTTCGCGTGGTAGAAGTGTCCTAGTCCTGTGTTTCTGTCGTTACGCGTATCATATCACGGTTTTAGTTGGACAACCAATTAACATAAAAGTCCATATTAGAATCCGGTTGAGTTATGCTTTGCTTAGGGTCATTTGCCGCGACTGTTTCTGTATGCCCGGTGGCTAATGGATTGTCTATCATACCATACTCCGCAGTATGGTTAACACCGTACGTGTATCTGCAATAACTCATGTCTTCTGTACCGTAGTCAGCCAACCAGTTATGAGGACTTAGAGCGTAATTCGGAGATTCAGAAATCCACTCTGCTGTATTGCTTGAAAGGTACGCAGTTTTTCCGTCGCTTTCTGTGATCGTAATGTCAGCTAACGTAGCAACTCCGGTTGTCTTATCATCCCAGTAAAATTCAACGATGGTAGGGCTAAGAATTTCTGTGTAGGTCATTACGTTGTCGCCGCCCTGTATCCACGACATGTTGCCATTGTAACCAACATTTACACAAGGAGCGTTAAGATACTTACTACCAGTTATGTTGTTAATATCTTCAAACCACGCTAGGTCGTCTTCTGAGATAGTACTCCAATTCGATTCTGTCACACCATTTTGTACTAAGTCTGTATTTCCCGTAGCCGCTGTTCCGCCTAAGCCGGACCACTGGTTGCAATACGCGTTATTAGGCGGTGCGCCATTAAACTTAGGGGTTACTGCCATTAAAACAGATTCTTGATAACCTCCGGCTTGATACCCAATTTGAGGCATCGTGGTATCGTAGTTTATGCCGCCTGTCCATAATGGAGACGTACCTGTAGTATCCCAAGTAATGTGGCATTGATCCCCGACTTGGAACGTAGCGTCTCCCATTTCCTTAACGTCGCCGTATACCTTATTCCACATGTCGAGTTTATCAGGGTCCGTCGGACGATCCGGTAAGCCGAAAGCCTCAAGGTCAGCGTTAGCCGCAGTACTTACGTCAATTTTACCTGTTTTATGGGTTGTTTTTTTGCTATTCAGATCGGTTAAATAGTCCGCTTTCTGCGCGTCAGTCCAAGTAGATTTGGTAAAACCACTAGAGCCACCTAAAGTCGGAGCCGGAGCAGTAGCCGCCATTACTGATGTACTGAGAATATTTGCTAACATAGTCGACATTGCCAAAACACTAAGAAATTTACGAAAATTAAACAAACAAGTCCACCTCATATTTTGTTATTTCTTAATATCATACCTACTTTGAAGTGGCCTGGCAATAAAGTTGTTTCTTGTAAATATCCGTTTTTTCGACAAGTATAATGGGGTTCTGTGCACAAATCGTCCAAAAGTCCGGTAGCATAGTCAGACTACTGATTAAGTCAAGAATTCTCTGAGTTTGTTAAGCAATAGATCTATTTCCAGTGGCTCTCTCTGACCGATTAGATTGAACCTTCCCCCCATGTTTGTTGCCACGCGATGGGTGACACTTTCTTAATTTGCTCAATCACCTCAAGTTTTTTCTTCCCTTCCATTTGCTCTAGCAGTTTACTGAGGAGAAATGTGTTATAAAAAATGATAGAGTTTGCAACCAGCCTGGAACATTCATTCCAGATATTTTGTTCTGCTTCCGTCTCAACGCGAAACTTTCCGGAATTCTCATGGGATATGGCGCGGCGTAGTTGATGATAAGCTTCACCCCGGTTTAGAGCTTTTTGTACGTTTTGTCTGAGCAACAGATCATCTACATATCTCAAAATGTATATGCTTCTATAAATGCTATCTAGCTCCCACATGGCGAGTTTCGTGCGGTTTTTCCTGGCATATGAACTCAACTTGCCTACAATCACGCTCTGTGTTGTGTACTTTAATCCCAATGACACCAATATTCTTTGCACGTTGGGCCATTCCGCTATGATGTAGTTGCCACAAACTTGGTTTAATATGGTAATTCTATTGCCGTTTCTGTCCCATTACTACATAACCCCCTAACTGATCTGATAAGATGCTAGTCCAATTGAAATTAAAATATATTTTAAGTCGTGAGTAAGTCTTTTTTATATTCTGAACAAAATTTCGACACAGTATTGTCCTTG
>OMOF01000479.1 GCA_900290375.1 Candidatus Desulfosporosinus infrequens | reverse complement strand
TATGTTGCGCCTATGGCAGCTCTTTTCCACATACTAAGCGTCAGGTTTACATTACTCGTGATTCCCATTATAATTGTTGCAATGGTTTGCGTGGTTTGCGTGGATCTCAGGTTAGCGCTGAGGAAACCTTGGTAAGGTGCTACAGAAAATTATAAGGGGTGAATAAATTGGGAAAAAAGAAAGTTGGTATTGGAATCCTGATCGGCGTCCTAGTCATTGTGCTGGTAGCGCTTAGCTTAAGCAATAAACAGGCCAATAAGGTGCCAGCGAAGACGAATCAGACGAGTCTCACTTCTCCGAATAAGAACCAGATTGTAGACCCCAACGCAGCAAAGTTTGAGGGTCAAGCTAATTTGACGAAATATGAGGGTATAGCTCAACAGAATCCGAGCAGTCCTACGGATCAAGTTAATGCTGCCGTAAGTGCCTACGTTAACCAAGATTATCCGAAAGCGGTCGAGTACTACAAAAAAGCGGTGGCCCTACAGCCTAAGAACGCTCAATATCTCACGTATCTGGGAAATGTTTATTTCCGAGGCCTAAATGATCCCAAAGAAGCAATCCCATACTATCAGGCCGCGACTCAGAGCGACCCACACTATGTCTACGGTTGGTGGAATCTAGCCATCTGTGAGAATACTTTGGGGAATAAAGACGCCGCCAAAGCGACCCTGCAAAAGGGTCTAGCCAGCGTCAGTTCCAGCGATCCATTGTATAAGCAATTACAGGCTCTGCTCGATACTCTAAAATAAGCACTGGGATCTAGGAAGCTCCCCCTTCTCATATAGCTCGACAGTTTCTGGGTTTTGGTTAGATGTATTTTTGAGAACTGGAGGAAATATCGTGTTTTTCGGATTGGGTTTTAAAGATAAGAAAACTGTGAAAGAACTGCGAAAAAACCAGAACCTAACGGCTAAAGAACTAGCGGACAAGCTTAGATTGGACCCAGCGGACATCCTGAAGATCGATGATCTGAGGTTAAGAGATCTATCTGATCCGCTGAAAACAAAACTTACCCCGATCCTCAGGGGGGATTATATGGATAAGATGACTTGGCTCTAATACGAACTAGAGTTAGCTATGAAGAAATCTCGGAAAGGTGCTGGATTCGATGAGTAAAAAGCCTAATCTATTTAAAGGTCTCTTAAATTTAATACACGGAACCTCAGGTGAAGGAGCAGAGCTAGATTCACCTGCTTCTAGCGCTAGCACTAGTGCACCCCAAAAGAGAGACCAATCTAAAAACGTTAATACTGTTAATACTGTTAATACCGTTATAGATAACTCTAAGGCGTTAGAAAAGCTAACGGCACAGCTTCAAAAGGAAGATAAAGCTCAGATTAATGCTGGAGTGAAGGCCTTCTCGAATGATGAATATGATGAGGCAATTGAACATTATAAAAAGGCTATTGTGATTAACCCGGGTGACGGGAGCATATACAATAACATTGGGAACGTATATCTGAGAGGAAAGGAGGACGCTGAGACTGCTTTGCAGTATTATGTTGAAGCAACGAAAATCGAGCCCTCCTTTAACTATGGCTGGATGAACCTGGCTCTTTGTCAAAAAGCACTCGGAGACCTCTCGGGTGCTAAGACAACAATTGCTCAGGGCTTAAATGCCTTAAAGCATGATGATGCCCTATATCAAATCCTGATCCAGTTACAATCCGAATTAAATTAGAACGCAAGTAGAATGGTTCGATGCAAACGGGGACGTGCATGTACATGCAAGGAAGAACCGTCCCCGTTTGCATCGTCCCCGTCCTCCGTCTCTCGTCCTCATTGCGTTGCGACAATTTTGGCTGAAAGGAATAGCAGAAATTCTATGTATGAGAAGACAAATGCAGAAGATATTGTTAAAAACCTGATAGAGTTGCTCCCCTTGTTCCAAGCTAAGGTGATTAAGCCAGTTTTGCAGGTTTCGAAGCACTCCATAAGTCCGCTCCAGTTCCATGTCATAAAAGTGATTAATGAAAAGAAGAGCATTAATATGACGGATTTAGCGAACGAAATGATGATTTCAAAACCGCAACTTACACCCATAATTGATAAACTTATCAAAAAATCATATTTAACGCGAGAAAATGCTAAGGAAGATCGGCGCATTATCAATATTTCTTTAACAAAGTTAGGAAAAGATATGTTTGAACAGAGGAATGAACATATAAATAAAATGATAACGCAAAGAATTGGTACTTTACCAACTGATGACCAGGAAAAATTAAATGCTGCCATAATTATGATGATTAATATAATAGCAAAGCTTTCATAACTTAGAAACTAGAGAAATTCTTGGAGGGATACTAGTACACTGTGAGTAATATGAAATTAGATCAACAATATTTGATTACATATAGACAATAGTGTAAAGGCATAGTAATATATAAATAGTTAATACATATTAACTATTTATATATTACTATGCCTTTACGTCGGGTGCTGCATTCTGAAGATGATTTAGTATATCGGAGGAGAGATGATTCAACATGATAAAACGAAAACTTAGAGGGGCTCTTGCTATAGGGACCATTGCCATGATGAGCTTATATCTAACAGGCTGCGGGGCTAAAGCGGTCGTTACACCACAGCAACAATTGACCGTCAAGACAGTAAAGGTGGCCTTAGCCGATCTCCCTTCCGGCGAAGCTTATTTAGGTAACATCACTCCTTACGTGCAGACTGTCGTTTCTTCTTCTCTTTCCGGCATCATAGCCACTCTTAACGTGAGGGTCGGAGATAAGATTCAAGCGGGACAAAGTTTGGCCAGTCTGAACACAGACTTACTTCAAGCTCAGAAAGCTCAAGCAGAGGCTAATGTCGGGGTGTCAGCGAGTCAGCAGGGCGCGACCTCAGAGAGTTCTCAAACTGCCTTAAGTCAAGCGAAAGCAGCCCTCGATTCGGCTGAGACCAATCTAGCCAATGCTCAGACGGGAGCAACTTCTTCTGTCAATGCCAATCAGACCGCTTCAGCTACACAAGTAAGTCAGCTCTCCAGTGCTGTAGAGGCTGCTCAGAAAGCCTTGGTGACAGCACAGGCTCAGTTACAAAATGCTACGGTCAACTCGCAAAGTGACATAATTCAGAAACAAAGTGGGCTTAGTTCCGCTCAAGCAAATCTTACAGCAGCCCAGCAACAGCAGGCGGCTGCGATTGCCGCTGACCAGGACAACGCTGTGAAAGCTCAAGACGCTGTAAACTCGGCGCAAGC
>OMOF01000121.1 GCA_900290375.1 Candidatus Desulfosporosinus infrequens | reverse complement strand
GGAAGCTTCCACTGCGGCAGTAAGCCCGCTTATTCCTCCTCCAACCACTAGAATACTCTTATAGGCCATCCTTTTACCTCCCTTATATGCCAATAGACTCTCAACTTTCGTCGAGCTAGCTGGAACAAGAGTTTCCTTGAACCAACCTAAATAGCAATCCTCCAACTTTTAGTGGGAGGATATTTGCTTTCATCGACTGGGGAACCCCTAAATAAGATAACTATAACGTTTTGCATCCAACCAAACTATTGGTAAACCATGGCGAAATGCAGGAAAATTAAAGTTTTGGGTAGATTCACTTGTCGGAACAAAATAATATGATCATTTTCACATGTGCTCACGATAAAACCGTTCCTTTTACTTTAAGGCATGCTTTATTCAGTTTACATCGCAATAAATTGTACAAACTAAACTAAACTAAGATTAGCACTAAGGTCATACTAAGTCAACATGAGCACAATCAATATATTATATCGTGAATTTATACTTTGGCAGATTATTACATCGCTATTATTCGTATTCTGTGCTTTAGCTTCAGTTTATCTCGTCTAATTATTGAAAATGCACAGTGATGAAACAACTTGTCCATACTTTGCTCGGTCTAGAATCCACAGAGACGTGCACTACATCGGCTTGATATACTTTGAATACCTAAAATACCAGCTTAAACGGGCTTTTTTTTAACCTTAAGATTATCCAGCCATATAAATTTCAAATTAAGCGGTATTGTCTATATTATTTTCGTCATATTTCGCATTCTCTTGGAGAAGTTGACTATATTATGACATATTTTTAGGGGAAATCTAATTCAACACTTCGGCCCAATTCTGTGCTCAATTTGAAGACACTAACTTACTTAATACTATAGATTATCTATCTAGTCGTGTCAAACCATCCATTATATAGCTACATCGTCCTAGACCGATACCTGTACATTCTAAGTAATATTTTCGCATTAGAATAGAGATAGGCAGGATTAAAATCCTGCCTATCTCTATTCTAAACCAAATACTACTTACTAGCCTGCCAGAGACCATGAACTGTACAATATTCTCTAACCTCGACTACATCGTTCGCATTGACTAAAAATGAAGCTTCTGGTGCTTGGTTTGGTACAAGTTCAGCTCTAAGCACTTGACCTGTTGTCAAAACTTCAATAAAACGAATATAGTGTTTCTCCTCCATTGGATGTGCAACACTACCCACTTTGACTTTAATTCCTCCAGCAACCGACTCAAGCACAGGGACATGTTTCTCTAGACTAGCATCCTTACTACCTGCAACCAATTTATCCATTGGTTTGTTACAACAGACCAACGCTGATGCCCCCGTATTAACAACCTCAATAACATTTCCGCAGATACTGCATACATAGAGTTCTCTTAAATTAGTCATACAAATGCCCCCATTTCTTATTTAAGTTTAATCATTTACCTATCGATTAGTATTCTCCAGAAAAGCAGGATCTCCTCCTTAAAAATATTACCTTTTTATAATTATATTACTTCATGGTAAGTGATTGTGGATTTATCAAGAAAATGTTAGAAGAATACAGCCTATAGAAGCGGAGAAAACAAACGTGCGCTCGATTCTTTAATACGGTTTGATAACGGACGTCTCTTGTACTCCGCCAAAATTATTTCCTCACTGTCAGCGAGATCCTGATAAAAGTCCTGTTCCAAACGTTGGGCAAATTTACAATTATATATAAAGGCACTTATCTCAAAATCTAGGCTAAAACTACGAATATCAAAGTTAGTTGATCCCACTACTCCAATTTCTCCGTCTAAGATAAGAATTTTGGCATGGAGTATTCCTTTTTGATAACGATAAATCCGAACACCCGATGCTAGTAATTCTTCAACATAAGAAAGGGAAGCCCAATAGGTAATCTTGTGATCCGGAACACCCTGGAGGATAATCTTAACATCTAATCCGCTGAGTGCAGCTGTTTTCAAGGACATGATAGACCCTTCATCAGGAATAAAATAGGGGGTCTCAATATAAATTGACTTTTCTGAACTGGTCAAGGCTACAAAAAAAATTTGCAACATCGATCCCCAATCCGAATCGGGACCTGTGGCTGCAATCTGAGTCATCTGACGTCCATAATGTTGTGGTCNNGGTGAGTCACGCCATTCCAATCATTTAAAAAGACCGTTTGCAGAAAATTAACGGAATCTCCCTCTAATTTGAGAAAAGTATCCCGCCAAAATCCGATTTTGGTATTGCGTGACAGATATTCATCACCAACGTTTAATCCACCGAGAAACCCTACCCGACCGTCAACCACGACGATTTTGCGGTGATTGCGCAAGTTAAGTTGTCTTGATAAGAAAGGAAAACGGACAGGATAGAATCCTTCCGCCTCAACTCCAACTTCCTTTAACTCTAAAAAGCGTTTCTTTAGAGATCGGTTTACCAATCCATCTACGAGGACACGTATTTTAACGCCCTCAGATGCTTTACGAATCAACAGTTTAAGGACATCTTGTCCAATCGCATCATTATGAAAAATGAAGAATTCAAGATGAATATGATCTTTCGCGCTTTCTAGGGCTGCAAATAGGGACTTAAATGTCTCGTGACCGTTGGTAAGGACTTCAGAACGATTATTGAAGGTCAGCGGCGCAGCAGCATCGTTTAGCAAAAGACGGGCTAGTTTCTTATTCATTGGCAGATTTCCCGCTTGGTCGACATCCTCCGCTTTCAGCCTAACCTGTTGATCCATCAGTATTGCCTCAGTCTGTTCCAATCTAACTTGTTTATGATGGGAAAGTTGATGTTTCCGTACAACGCGTCCCAACAGCAAATATAGTAGGGCACCTAAAACAGGTAAGGCACCAAGAATCAAAAGCCAGATTATAGTTTTCGTAGGATCCCTGTTTTCTAGGAATATGATTGAGCCCAAGAAAACCAGCTGCATGAGGGTAATCAGAAAAATGATCCCTAAAAGAACTAAAATGGTATTAACCTCCTCTAGAAAACATCTTGTACAATTCGGTGCAAGTCGCTGGCAGAACGGCACCGATAAACTTTTGAGCAATAATTTTTATACTCATTCATCATATTATCCCGTTCATTCCACTCTTGAATTTCCAATGGATTTAGCCAAAATACGTTACGCACTTTTTCGGAAATTTGTGCTAAGTATTCTGTTTGGGTAGGGCGATAGTTGTTTTTACCATCTCCCAAAATAATAAGAGTCGCTCGTGTCGAGACATCTCTAAGTCTGTTTTCAGCCATCTCCCTAAATACAGCTCCATAATCTGAAAACCCAGAACTCACTTTATCTCCCGAGCTTTTAATCTCTTGCTTTACTCCACTAAGATCATCATCACAAACAAATTCCGAAACATCCCAGACAGAATCAATAAAAAAGAAGACCCGTATCTTCCGGAAACGAGCTCGTAAACAAGTCACCAGATAGATTAAAAACTCAACGAATGAGGCCATCGAATTTGAGACATCGCAAAGTACCACCAGTTCTGACGCACGCGGAACTCTTTGATGATAGTTCAAATTGAATATAAATCCATTCCGTTGGACGCTTTGCTGAACGATTCTAGAAATGTCAATTGTACCTCTGTGCGAAGATTTCCAACGCGATCCTGGACGTACAGCCAATTTACGCGCCCACTTTCGAATACTCGATTTGACAAGTTCTTTTTCTTTGTCTGTTAATGTGCTTAATGATTTATACAACCAATGTTGCCGCACCAGAGGTTCCCAACTATTTTCGTGGCTGACCTGGGCCGTCAATAACTGCTGCCGAATTTCACTTATGAGGGCTGACCGACGATCCTGGTGTATATACCAAGATTCTTCCGTAAGTTCACTACGTTGATAAGCTAAATCATAGGAATTGATCCAGGTGTAATAGTCCAATTCTGCCAAAACTTTCTTAACCATCTCTTCAAGTTCGAATCCACCATTAGTAAGTTCCTCAAGCCGGGAAAAAGGTACTAGCGTAGAAATATTCGCTGTATCCAATATACTCCCTTTCGAAGTGAGACTAACTCCTCCACTCCCTCGCCCCACTCCTTGTCCCCCTAAACCTGAACTATCTTGACTTTCATCTATAACAGGAACTTTAGTCCTGTCCTCGGGAAAACTCTCAATGCGTCCCTCTGGATTTTCTATAAGGATTCTCCAAATCGCTTCAAAAATCGAAGCATCCTGTGGACGATGAATGAAAATAGATTTCACCACCTGCTTTTCCGATAAACCTGGAAAGCGAAATAAACAAGTTTGAGCATCAAGTATATCTTGGGAGGAAATAGATAAAGAAACCTGTCTCAGCGCATGAACTAGTCTAATGAAATTCCATCCATCCATAATCTCCCTCCCTTACTTTGCCGAGGCCCGAAAAGGCGCTATCTAGTTTCTGTTTCCCACTTCTTTAGACGCTCCTCTAGTTTTGCAATGTCCTTAGGGTATTTCAGTAACACGCTGAGAGTCCCCAAAAGATCACCATATTTTAGTTCCTCTTTATGAAGCGCATTTAGTGCTCGGGCAAAGTCGATTGTTTCGGATACGCTCGGCGGTTTTTGTAACGGAAGTTTCCTTACCTTAGCAACGAACTCACATACATCCCGAGTCAAGCGTGCGGAAAGATCTGGAGCTTGTGAACCAAGGATTGAAATTTCTCGTTCTAATGTAGGATAGGTTAAATAGATATGTATACAACGCCGCCTTAAGGCATCACTAAAGTCACGACTATTATTACTTGTTAAGATCACAACCGGCTTTGTTTTTGAAGAAATAGTTCCCAGCTCAGGAATAGTAACCTGAAATTCCGCAAGTAGCTCTAAGAGGAAGCTCTCAAATTCTTCATCACTTTTATCCAATTCATCAATTAGCAAAAGAACCGGATCCGGGGAAAGTATTGATTCTAGGAGCGGCCGAGAAAGCAAAAACTCTTCTGAAAACAGATCCACTTTAATCTGATTCCAATCTTCTGTTTTAGCAAGTTGTAAGCGTAAAAGCTGCTTTGCATAATTCCAATCGTACAAGGCCTTAGTTAAATCAAGTCCTTCATAACACTGTAATCTTATCAACTTTCGTTTTTCAGCACGAGCAAGGGCTAAAGCCAACTGTGTCTTGCCAACCCCTGCCGGACCTTCAATAAGACAAGGTTTTTGTAAAGCTAAGGCCAGAAACAACGTGGTCGCAGCCTCTTCATCGATTAGATATCCTTCTTCTTCCAGCACCTGAGCTAAATCCAAAGGAGATGTCACATTCACATGATTTCCTCCTCAAATAGGGTCTAAATCCCAATCAATTTTCTACACTGTGTATAATTATACTATATTTTATATTGGAAAGTCAGAATAATCTTAGTTTTTTCTCTTTCTTATATATGCTTCCTTTTTAATCGGATCTACTATTTTCCCTAGGTGCATCTCCTTAAGGCAGACGATGATTTCGAACGCACTTTCCAATCTTTTTAGATAGAAAATTTCTTTAGCACTCACAATAGAAATCGCAATCCCACTTTCTCCGGCCCGAGCTGTTCTCCCCACGCGATGAAGATAAAGCTGAGGATCTTCAGGTAGATCAAGATTTATGATATGCGTGATTCCTTTGATATCCAGTCCTCTGGCCGCCAAATCCGAAGCTACTAGCAAACTAATCTTACCGCTTCTAAAATCTTCCATGGCTTTCCTACGATCGGTCTTGTTTGCACCTCCATAGATTCCTTCCGCTTCTAAACCGTGGAATTTAAGCCTCTCTACCATCTTTTCAATTTCTTCACTTTTGTTGATAAAGATTAAGGCCCGTGTCGGCATAACTATATGAATCAGTTTTCGTAAAACCTCGATTTTGTCTCTTTGTTCTGCCAAGAAGTACCAATGTGTAATGGTAGGAGCAATCATAACTTTATCAGTAACCCGGATGACCTCTGGGTTTTTTAATATTTCAGAAGCCCGTTGCAAGGTCGATGGTGGTAAGGTGGCGGAAAACAGCAAAAGTTGTGTTCTGCTTAACGTAGTCTTGATGACCGCCTTGACAGTCAAGGAGTTATTTTCATCAAGTAAGCGATCAGCTTCATCAAGGACCATTGTCTTTATAGATTGGGATGTTATTTTTTTCTTCTGGATCAATTCCAAGATTC
Source organism: Candidatus Desulfosporosinus infrequens (assembly GCA_900290375.1). Classification (GTDB taxonomy): domain Bacteria; phylum Bacillota; class Desulfitobacteriia; order Desulfitobacteriales; family Desulfitobacteriaceae; genus Desulfosporosinus; species Desulfosporosinus infrequens. The sequence continues at coordinate 3,061 of OMOF01000121.1, read as the reverse complement.
GACCGCTGGAACCCACAATAATATGCTGTTTTTCCTTTAGTTTTTCAATTTGCCGCGCGATATTCACGTTCCCAATGATTGCCGTCGACGTAACCGTAAGGCCCGAATTTTTGGCTAAAGTTTCAATTTCCCGTTGAATTTGGATGGCAAGCTCATGCGTTGGGGTGAGAATCATCGCTTGTGTTTCTCTCTTTAGAGTATCGATTTTCTGAAAGATGGGCAGAAGGTAAGCCAAGGTTTTTCCGGTACCTGTTTCCGATTGGCCTACAACATCTCTATTTGCCAATATAAATGGGATAGTTTGCTCTTGAATCGCTGTTGGTTTTACGATTCCCTCCTGTTTCAAAGCAGTTATTAGAGCTTCGTCGAGTTCGAACTGATCAAATGATGTTAGCATCGATATCTCCATCCTATCTAGAAAGTTTATCTGAGCTTTGTTTAATTGAACACTGTATTCTTCTGGGCAACAGGCATCCCTTCTTAAACGGATTTACACTTATTGCCCAATTTCAAATTTCAATTTGGCCTCAATCGGATCTTCCAAAATTAGATAAGCAGCAAATGTTTTGCCCGATTGAGATTTAAACCCTTTAATCAATGGAGTTTTACCTTTTTTCAACAAGCTCTTGATCTGATTGGCCGTGAGTATCTTACCGCAAATCGGGTCTTTCCAAATCACAAAGCGACAACCTTCTCTCCAACTGGAACACCCAAATCCTTTCTGCCCTTCGATCACGTCCCCGCCACACTTAGGACACGTGCCCAACACAGTTTTATCTCCAGGAACCTTTTCCTTTGACAGAGGCCTTGCTTCTCCAGCGGTCCTTCCAGTTATTACCTTCACCGAAGCCTGAGATTGGACCTTATTTGTCTGCCTAGGAGCCGGTTTAGCCCTTTCTCGTTTTCTAGGTCCCTGGGCCTGTGATGAGGGCGCGAGGGCCAGTGGGGTTTTACCGTGTTTGTGTTCGAAGGTACGCAATTCTTCGATAATTCGAGCAATTGCGTCTTCCACATCCGCCATATAGACTTCTATGGTCAGTTCTCCTTTTTCCACTTTGGCGAGATTAAACTCCATCTGTCCTGTCATTTCGGCACTGATTAGGAGTTGGGCCCGAGGAAGTCTTTCCTTAATAAGACGAATTAGTTCAGACCCCTTCTCTGTGGGTTTCAACGCTTTTTGATCCTGGATAATGTATCCCCTATCGATCAGGTTTTCCATAATAGCTGGTCGTGTCGCCACGGTGCCCAACCCTTTACCTTTCAATTGCTGACGTAATACCTCATCATCAATTTGCTTACCGGCTCCTTCCATGGCTTTAAGAAGGTCTCCCTGGGTAAAGCGTTTAGGCGGTTTAGTGGTCTTTTCCTCACTGAAGACACGTTTTGTCCCAACGTTCTCCCCCTTGCTCAAGGGTGGAAGCGTCACGTTCTCATCATCAACCTGCTCCTTGTCATCTTTCTTCTTAGCTTTGCTTAAAGCCCGATCATCCGTTTCGTCCGAGCCGTAAACCTTCTTCCACCCCAGGCTCAGTAAGACTTTGCCTTTCGTACGAAAAGGCTCACCCTCAACCTCGGTTACAACCTCAGTCTGGTGATACCGGGCAGGAGGAAACCAGACAGCGAGGAAACGACGAACAATCAAGTCATATAATTTCTGTTCCTCACCAGTTAGTCTCTCCACAGTAACTTTCTCTGTCGTTGGAATGATAGCATGATGAGCGGTGATAGTATTGATCACGCGTTTACCCTTTGGGACTCCCAAACCACTTGCTTCATCCACCCAATCCGTGTATGGCTCGATACGTACAGCCTCTAAGTGTTCGGGTAACTTCGGCACAAGGTCTGCCGATAAGTAAGCGCAGTCTGAGCGGGGATAGGTAATAGCCTTTTTCTCATAAAGTGACTGGGCCAACTGGAGGACCCTTTCCGCGCTAAACCCGTATTTTTTAGAAGCAGTTATCGTCAAAGACGTCAAATCAAAAAGTAGTGGCGCAGGCTCCTGCACATCTTTTTGCTCCATTTTAGTAATCCTTCCAGGCTTGCCTTGCGTTTTGACCACAATACATTCGGCATCATGACGGTTTGTGATGCGCCTCGATTCTTCACTGCGATCAAACCACTTACCGGGATAATCCCCTTGGGTTGTAGCAAACACTGCCCGTACTTCGTAGTAAGGCTGGGCGACAAAGCGTTCGATCTCCCATTCTCTCTCTACGATTAAAGCAAGTGTCGGGGTCTGCACCCTCCCAATCGAAATGACGTTGGGTTTTTTCCGCACCTCATCAAAGCTACCAAATAAGGCAGTAAAACCTTCCGTCAGATTCATCCCAAAATCCCAGTCTGCAAAGGCTCGACCATTCCCTGCCGCTGCCAGTCCTGCCACAGCTTCAGCGGATCGTAATTTTTTTAGGCCTTCCTGGATAGCTGCAGTTGTTAGCGAGGAAATCCACAGCCTAGACAATGGTTTATTACACAAAGAGGCATCCCAGACTTCCTGAAAGAGCAATTGTCCTTCACGATCAGCATCAGTTCCACAAATAACAGCATCGATATCCGAAGACTTTAACCAGCCCTGAATTACCTGATATTGTTTGATTGCCCCGGATTTAACCACGCGACGGAAAGTATTTAAGCCGGGTAAAACCGGCAAACGATGTAAACCCCAGCGTTTGCCAACCCGCTCAAGATCCATGTACGCTTCCGGTCGCTCCAGTTCTAATAGGTGACCATAGCACCAAGTTATCACATACTGTTCATTTTCGAGATAACCATCTCCTTTACCTCGAACTCCCAAAGCAGTCGCATATTCACGAGCTTGAGACGGTTTTTCAGCTACGATAAGCGTTTTTCCCATGCCCAAGCCTCACTTTCGTCTCAATTTAGCAGTGGCAGCGTATCTAAACATCATTATATCCTAAAATCCCGCATTTTTTTATACCTACAAGGAAAAACACTGTAAATACGCCTTGGGGAATTCTGAACGGGGAAACACAGATTACACATGAAAAGAACGATAAGAGAAACCACAGATTAACACAGATTTCACAGATTAAGAAGGATT
>OMOF01000817.1 GCA_900290375.1 Candidatus Desulfosporosinus infrequens | reverse complement strand
TAATCATTCTTAAAACTGTACATTTACTATACCCCCTCTTGTTTTTAGAACTCAATCTTATCTCTTTGTCATTTCAGTCATTTTTCACGATTTCTTTGTTCCCCACCCTACACTCCCCAAGCATTTTATACCTAAAAGAGAAAAAGGTACAGACTAAAAAGGGGCACCAGTTTATTAATAGCCAACTGGCACCCCTTTTTGTCGAGTTGTATGCCCTATAGGGTTACTATTTTAAACACAATATGGATAACTATTTTAGATTATTAATATTAATTATAAACCAATAGGTATTGCAATCATTAACTGATATAATTTTCTTAAGTGAAGAAATATATACAAGGGGGCAAGTATAGTGAAGCAACAATATAAATCATGGTTTTTTATTACTGTAATTGGATTTTCAGTCTTTTTAGTCGCTGGATGTGGAAATACAAGTTTGAAAGATACTAGCCCCATACCTCAAGTCAATACTCAACAGAGTATGACGACTCCTCAACCATCCTCGGGAGTTTCTACAAGTGAAGCAGATTATACCAAAAATTGCGCCACCTGCCATGAAGCTCCTCCTCCTACAAACAATCTTCAACAAATTATCAAAGTCGTCAATAGTGGTAAAGGACGAATGCCTAGTTTTAAAGGTAAATTAAGTTCTAACCAAATTCAAGCAATCGCCGAATATATTGTTAGTGATAGATAATGCTCATCTACTCTGCAGTTCCACGACTACCTTGCCTCCCAAGGAATGCCCAACAACATGGGCCTGGGGGTGCAAAAGTGCAAAGGGGGACGGTTCTTACTTGTACAAGTTGAGAACCGTCCCCCTTTGCACGCGTCTTTGCACGAAGAACCGTTTTTCTTTGCGGTTATGCTATGTCAATACCCTTTTCTAAATACACATTTTGGATGGCGTTTAGCAATTCAATCCCCTCGCCCATTGGTTTTTGAAAGGCCTTCCTGCCTGAGATCATGCCCATGCCGCCGGCTCTTTTGTTGATGACTGCCGTTATAACGGCTTGTTGCAAGTCATTTTCACCTGAAGGGCCTCCTGAATTAATCAATCCTGCTCTTCCCATATAGCAATTAGCTACTTGATAGCGAGTTAAATCAATTAGGTGTGGCGATGACAATTTCTCGTAAACCAACGGACTGGTTTTGCCAAAGTTCAAGGCAACATATCCTCCGTTATTAGTCGCCTGTTTTTGTTTAATAATGTCCGCTTCAATGGTCACTCCTAAATGATTAGCCTGCCCTGTCAAATCCGCAGCAGCATCGTAATTAATATTATCTTTTTTAAAACCGTCATTACGCAAATAACACCAAAGTACTGTAAACATACCTAATTCGTGGGCACGTTTAAACGCAACACTCACCTCTTCAATTTGTCGACGTGACTCCTGAGAACCGAAATATATGGTAGCACCTATTCCCACTGCTCCCATTTGAAAGCCTTGTTCTACGGAGGCAAAAAGCCTTTGATCATAAGAATTCGGATACGTCAGTAGCTCATTATGATTAATTTTTAGAATAAAGGGGATTTTATGAGCATATTTTCGAGAGACCGCTCCTAAAACACCCAAAGTAGATGTAACGGCATTACATCCGCCTTCAATTGCCAATTTTACAATATTTTCCGGGTCAAAATAGATGGGATTCGGCGCAAAGGAGGCTGCCGCAGAGTGTTCTACCCCTTGGTCTACTGGTAATAAGGATAAATAACCGCTACCCGCTAGACGGCCGTGATTAAAAAGTGTCGCTAAATTCCGCAAGACACTATTGGACCTATCTGACATTTCCATGACCCGACTGATAAAGCATGAACCTGGTAAATGAATAAGCTCCTTGGGAATCGTGGTACATTTATGTTCTAGCAGATCTTGAGCTTCATCCCCTAAAATTGAGATCGTAGTACTCTTCAATACCTTCATCCTTTCATATCCAATCATTTTTTAGCCTAATATTTTCCTACTCTTAACCTTTACTATATTCTAATACACTTTGTCAAGTAAAAATATTCTACTTTTAAAATAATTTCCCAAATTTATCAAATTTATCTTCAGAATAAATCGAAGCAAGCCATTTCTGACCTACTTCGATTCGTTCGTTCTTTACCTAAAAATATCATCATGTACCCAATCACATAATAAACAAGTTTCAGGGAACTATATCTAGAGCATAATAATGTAGAGGAGATTGATAAAAATGGATCGAGTCAAAGGCAAAATCATGAGCAAAGATGCTTTCCTCAATAATGTTCCGTACGCCAAAGAACCCTATGAAGGAATTTTAGTCAGCGCTGATACTAAAAATAATCAGTATAACATTGCGGTGCAGTTAAGTGAAAATAAAGTGTTAGTCGTCGATCAGGTAAGTGACAGTGAAATCAAAGACAGCTTACTGGAATGGATACCGCGAGTCAACGATATCCAGATTCAATATGGTGTTGATAATGATCCAGAGAACTACGCATAGTATTGATAGCATGACTAACGCCCTCCAAGCGTAACAACGTGGAGGGTTATTTTCGTTCATATGCCTAAATAGACTTTTGCTAATTGTGATCTTGCTTCTCCCATGGACAAATCATATAATTGTGTT